>DATBXZ010000153.1:0-3251 GCA_036513995.1 Solirubrobacterales bacterium
CGTCCCCAGTCCGCGGTTGACCGTGTGGGTGACGACCGCAAGATGCATGTCCTGGGCGTGTTCGCGAATCACGTCGCCGGTGCCGTCGGTGGAGCCGTCGTCGACGATGATCACGCGGGCGCCGAGCTCGCGGGCGACCGGCGCCAGGTCGGAGAGCAGGCGGGGAATGTTCTCGGCCTCGTTGTAGGCCGGGATGACGAAGCGGATCACGCGACGACCTCCAGGGTTCGGGGAGTGGGGATATCGAGCAGCTCGACCGGCCGGCGTACGGCGGCCGACTCGCGCACGGCCAGGGCCGCAGCCAGGGCCTTGACGCCGTCGTGGGCGCTGACCGGCTCAAGGGTGTCGTCGAGGACGCAGCGGCAGAAGGCTTCCAACTCGGCCTGCAGCGGCTCGGCCTTGGCCAGCGAGAACCGCACCGCCGCCCCCTCGCCGTCGCCGCGCAGCATCGAGAGCCCGTCCCACTGCAGGGGAGCGGTGGTCGACTCGACGAACCAGACGTCCTGGGTGATGTAGCTCGCCCGCAGCAGCCCGTTCTCGCCGATCAGGGCGATCTCGCGCTTCTTCTCCGGGGTCAGCCAGTTGACGTCGAGCAGCCCCAGCGTCTCCGCCTGGCTCTCGTCGCCGAAGCGGACGAGGCAGGTCAGCAGATCCTCTTGGGAGCTGTGCTGGAAGCGGCCGCCGTCGGCGTAGATCTCGTGGATCGAGCTGTCGAGGACGTGCTGCATGACGTCGAGGTCGTGGGTGGCAAGGTCGATCGCGACACCGGTGTCCTGGATCCGCGTCGGCAGCGGCCCGACCCGGGTCGTGTGAGCGCGGTAGACGCTGCCGAGGCGACCGTCGGCGACCAGCTCCCGCAGCTTTGCCACCGCTGGGTTGAAGCGCTCGACGTGTCCGACCATCAGCTTGCGGTCGGCTTCCAGAGCGGCGCCGCGCATCCGCAGCGCGTCCGGCAGGGTCGTCGCGATCGGCTTCTCGACGAGGACGTGCAGGCCGGCGGCGAGCGCCTCCAGCGCCACCTCGGCGTGAAACTCGGAAGGGCAGGCGATCGAGACCGCGTCCAGCTCCCCGGCACCGAACTCGATCATCTCGTGCCAGTCGTCGTACTCGGCCACCCGGGTGTCGCCGAGGGCGCGGCGCCGCGACTCCTCGCTGGGGTCGGCCACGGCGACCAGCTGGGCGCAGTCGAGCTGGGCGTAGTTGCGGATGTGGAAGCCGCCCATACGGCCGCAGCCGACGACGCCGATGCGTAGCTGCTCAGACACCTGACTTCTCCAGGGCACGGTCGAGGTGGGCGACGGTCAGCTCGGCGATCCGCTCAGCCGCGTGGCCGTCACCGAAGATCGGCGGCCGCTCCGCCGGCAGCGGCTTTGCGAGGGCGTCGCCGAACTTCGCGGCGTCGACGCCGACCAGCGTGTTCCAGCCGGTCGAGACGGTCTCGATCCACTCGGTCTCCTCGCGCATCGTGATGCACGGCACCCCCCACAGATAAGCCTCGCGCTGAACCCCGCCGGAGTCGGTCGCGATGGCGGCGGCGCCGCGCTCGAGGACCAGCATCTCCGTATAGGTGAGGGGGTCGCGCATCTCGACGTTGGCCGGAACCTCGAGGCTCCAGGCCTCGATGCTCTTGCGGGTCCGCGGGTGGACCGGGAAGATCACCCGGCGCTCCGCGGTCCTGAGGCAGTCGAGCACGGCGCTGAGCCGCTCGGGCGCGTCGGTGTTGTAGTTGCGGTGGGCGGTGGCGAGGACGTACTCGCCCTCCTCCCCACCCTCGGGCAGACGGCTCTTGGTCGCCAGCAGGACGTCGGCGAGAACGTCGCCGGTGACGTGAACGACTCCGGGAACGCCCTCATCGACGAGGACGTCGCGGGCGTGCTCGCAGGGGGCGAAGAGAAGGTCTGAAAGCTGATCGGTCTCGATCCGGTTGTGCTCCTCGGGCATGTCCTGGCGGTAGCTGCGCAGGCCGGCCTCGACGTGAAGCAGCGGCACCCCGGCGGCGACGGCGGCGCGGGCACCGGCGATCGTGGCGCTGGTGTCCCCGCGGACCAGGACCGCGTCGGGCTGCTTGCTCTCGATCACGCGGGCGATCCGCTCCTCGGCGACGGCGACGCCCTTCTCCAGCGGCAGTGAGCCGACGCCGAGGTTGAACTCCGGCAGCGGCAGCCGCAGGTCGGCGATCTGCAGGTCGGACATACCCGGGTCGTAGTGCTGGCCCGTGTGGACCAGGATCTCCTCGACGCAGCTCGAGTAGGCGAGCGAGAGCGGTGCCGCCTGCACGATCTCAGGGCGGGAACCGATGATGGAGACGATCCGGGCGGCCATGGACAATCAACGCGCGAGCAGCCCGGCTCTTTGCGCCGCCGAGCAAAAAATCTTCGCTCTATATAAGCCCGACGTTTTTCAGCCTCTCGGTGGCTGGACAGCGCAAGTGTTCCCGGGGCGCGGTCGTTGTATCTAGCGGATGGAGGCACACGGACTCACCCGCAATCGAGCTGTGGAGCGAGTAGTCAGCGAACCTCGCCCGCTGGCGGCGCTGCGGCGCCTCTTCGACCTCGTCTTCGCCGGCGCGCTGATCCTGATCCTCTCGCCGCTCCTGATCGGCGTTGCGGTTGCCGTCTGCCTCGACAGCCGCGGCCCGGCCCTGTTTCGCCAGCGCCGCGTCGGCCTCGGCCAGCGCGAGTTCACCCTCTTCAAGTTCCGCAGCATGCGCCTCGACGCCGACCCGCGCGGCCACCAGGAGTACGTGACCGCCCTGATCAAGGGCTCCGACGAGGACGCCGAGCGCCTGCCCGACGGCGGCAAGAAGGACCTCTACAAGCTCGCGGTCGACAACCGCATCACCCCGGTCGGTCGCTGGATCCGCAAGTGGAGCCTCGACGAGCTGCCCCAGCTCTTCAACGTCGTCCTCGGTCACATGACCCTGGTCGGCCCGCGCCCGGCGATCCCTTACGAGGTCGCCGAGTACCCGACCTGGTACCTGGAGCGCTTCAACGTCAAGCCCGGCCTGACCGGCTATTGGCAGGTCAGCGGCCGCAGCGAACGCACTTACGAGGAAATGGTCCGCCTCGACATCGAGTACGCCGAGCGGCGCTCGCTGGCCCTGGACCTCGCAATTCTGATCAAGACCCCGTGGATCGTCCTCACTAGAAAGGGAGCAGCGTGAACCCATCAGGAGCAATAGGGACCATGGTCGTTGGATACGGCTACTGGGGCCCGAACATCGTCCGCAACGTCGTCGAGCGGCCGGAGTT
>DATBXZ010000154.1:0-11798 GCA_036513995.1 Solirubrobacterales bacterium
CGGTGTCGGGGTCGACGCGACGGATCGCGTCGTAGTGGATCTGGATCTCCAGGCTTTGGGACCAGCAGCGATAGCAGCGCAGCCAGGCCGCCCGATCCCCGTTCAGCTCGTTCATCGCTCCATTGTGCCGCGCCGGCCACCCGGGCGGTCTATCGCCGGCCTCAGGCGGGCGCGACGCTGCCGGCGCGCTGGCCGACCAGCTCGACGATCTCGCCCATGATCTTGTTGATGTCGAAGTCCTTCGGCGTGTAGACGCCGTCGACGCCGGCCTCGCGCAGGCTCTTGGCATCGGCGACGGGGATGATGCCGCCGACGACGACGGGCACGTCGACGCCCTCGTCCCGAAGCAGTCGCACGACCTCGGGGATCAGCTCTAGGTGGGAGCCGGATAGGATCGAGAGGCCGACCACGTCGACGTCCTCCTGCAGCGCGGACTCGGCGATCTCGGCCGGGGTCAGGCGGATGCCCTGGTAGATGACCTCCATGCCGACGTCGCGGGCACGCAGGGCGATCTGCTCGGAGCCGTTGGAGTGGCCGTCGAGGCCGGGCTTGCCGACGAGGATCTTGATCCAGTGGCCGATCCGCTCCGAGGTCTCCTCGACCTTGGCCCGCAGCGCGTCGAGCTGGTCGCGATCGGCCGCCGGCGCCGCGCCGCTGACGCCGGTCGGGCCGCGGTAGGCGCCGAAGGCCTCTCGCAGGACCTCGGCCCACTCGCCGGTGGTGGCGCCGGCCTTGGCGGCGGCGATCGTCGCCGGCATCACGTTCTGGCTGTCGTCGGCCGCGACCTTGGCGAGCTCCTCGAGGGCGGCGCTCACGGCCGCGTCATCGCGCTCGGCCTTCCACTGCGCCAGCGCCTCGACCCGTTCGCGCTCGACCTCGGGGTCGGGGGTGAGGATGCCGCCGTCGGCGCCGGCGGTCAGCGGCGAGTCCTCGGTCTCCTTGAAGCTGTTCTGGCCGATCACCTTGAGCTCGCCGCTCTCGATCCGCGCCACCCGCTCGCGGTGGGACTCGACCAGGCGCGCCTTCATGTAGGGGACGGCGTTGACGGCGCCGCCATGCTCCTCGACCACCGCCATCTCGGCCCGGGCGCCGGCGGTTAGCTCCTCGACCAGGCCGTCCATCACCACCGAGCCCTCGAAGATGTCGGGGTACTCGAGCAGGTCGGTCTCGTTCGCCAGCACCTGCTGGATCCGCAGGCTCCACTGCTGGTCCCAGGGGCGGGGCAGGCCCATCGCCTCGTTCCAGGCGGGCAGCTGCAGGGCGCGGGCGCGGGCGTCGCGGCTCAGCGTCACCGCCAGTGCCTCCAGCACGATCCGCTGGATGTTGTTCTCCGGCTGGGCCTCGGTCAGGCCGAGGCTGTTGACCTGGACGCCGTAGCGGAAGCGCAGCATCTTCTCGTCGCTGACGCCGTAGCGCTCGCGCCCGATCTCGTTCCAGAGCGCGCCCATCGTCCGCAGCTTGGCGATCTCCTCGACCAGCCGGATGCCGGCGTTGACGAAGAAGGAGATGCGGCCGAAGACCTTGGCGAAGTCCTCCTCGGCGACCTGGCCGCGGGCCTTGACCTCGTCGAGCACGGCGATCCCGGTCGAGAGCGCGTAGGCGATCTCCTGCACCGGCGTCGCCCCGGCCTCCTGCAGGTGGTAGCTGCAGATGTTGGTCGGGTTCCAGCTCGGGACCTCGTTGACGCTGAAGGCGACCATGTCGGCGATCAGCCGCATCGAAGGCTCGGGCGGGAAGGCGTAGGTGCCGCGGGAGAGGTACTCCTTGATGATGTCGTTCTGGGTCGTGCCCTTGAGCAGGGAGCGGTCGACCCCGTTCTCCTCGGCGACGCTGACGTAGAGGCCGAGCAGCCAGGCGGCGGTGGCGTTGATCGTCATCGAGGTGTTCATCTCGTCCAGGGGGATGCCGTCGAAGAGCTGGTGCATGTCGCCCTTATGGGCGACCGAGACGCCGACCTTGCCGACCTCGCCGCGAGCGAGGATGTGGTCCGGGTCGTAGCCGGTCTGGGTGGGGAGGTCGAAGGCGACGGAGAGGCCGGTCTGGCCCTTGGCGAGGTTGCCGCGGTAGAGCTCGTTGGAGCGCTTGGCGTCGGAGTGGCCGGCGTAGGTGCGCATCACCCAGGGGCGGTCGCGCTCGGGAAGTCGGTGGTCGCTCATCCCTCGATCTTATTTGGCAGAGCCCGAAATCCGCCATTCAGCGCCTCCTGGCCCGCATCTTTCTTCCTGGCCTGTGTTTAGGCTGCGACCGATGAGAACCAGATTTGCAGCCACTTTCCTCGCCGTCGCGACTGCCGCCCTGCTCGCCGCCGCCGTCGCCGGCGCGGCGATGATCGGGATCTACCGCAACGGCATGGAAACCACCGCGCAGCGCGGCCAGCTGATCAAGCTGGCCGGCGCCAGCTGTACCCGCGGCGGCTCCGAAGGCGCCCTGCGGATCGCGGTCGGCAAGCGCACCGACGCCTGCTCCTACCGCACCCCGGTGCTCGGCCGCGACCTCGAGATCTCCGCCACCGAGCGGCTGCTGAGCGGCACCCCTACGGCGCTGCAGCGCAAGGCCTACCTCGGCCTCGAGCTGCGCGCCGGCGCCGGCGCCAAATACCAGCTGCTCGCCTTCCCGCTCCAGGGCAAGGTGCAACTGGTCAAATTCACCTCCACCGGCACCGAATTCCTGGGGATCGCCAAGGAAGTCAAAACGCTGATGGGCGTGAACAAAGCCAACTCGCTGCGGCTGCAGGCGGTCAATGTGACCAGCGGCCCGGAACGGGGCCAGGCCAAGCTGCTCGCCTACGTCGGCGGCACCGTGGTCACCGAAGCGACCGACGAAAGCCCCGGCGAACTGACCGGCCGCGCCTCCTCGGTCACGGTTGGCGCCGTCAACGGCGCCAACGGCGTCATCGCCAGCGTCGACGATGTCGTGGTCCGCGTGCCCAGTCCCTTCTAGGGCCGCTTGCCGCCCCGCTTCGGCGGCGGCGGGAAGGCGATCCTTTCGTGCACCGCGGCTGAGATCAGCCGGGCGTAGAGGCCGGCGCCGCCGGGGGTGAGGTGGATGCCGTCCCAGAGCAGGTCTTCGTGGGAGTCGGCCACCGGCTTCCAATCGATCATCGTCGTGTGCGGCCAGTCGCGAGCGGCTTCGGTCAGGGCGTGGTTGGACTCGCCGACCCAGCTGACCGGGGCGTGGTCGTCGATCAGGAAGAGCTGGCCGACCTCGGAGGTCGCCTTGCGCAGGTCTTCCATTTCATCGCTGTAGAGGGGGCCGTTGTTGCCCATCTGGATGATCATCGCCTGCGGGTGGTGACCTTCCCGCTTCAACCGCTGGGCGATCGCGACGAAGTCGCTGGCCTGGCGGCCGACTTCGGCGCTCATCGAGAAGCCGGGGCCGAGACGGGCCGCGAGCTTGTCCTTGGCGCCGATCATCACCGAGTCGCCGAGGGCGACGATCCGCGGCGGCGGTGGGGAGGAGGCCCGCCCGCCGCCACCGGAGATGCGGTCCGGGCCCGCCGGCACCGGGCGGGCGCTGACCCGGGCGAAGCTGGCGGTCGAGGCCGCTGCGGCGTCGAGCTGGTGGTTGCTCGTTGCGAAGAGGCCGCTCCAGCCGACTAGGGCGACGATGGCCAGGGTGCCGACGACTAAGGCCGGCCGCGCCACCCGCAGCCAGCCGTCGGGTAGTGCCGGCAGCTTCGTCTTGCCGCGGAAGGGCAGCTCGACGAAGCGGTAGGAGAGGTCGGCCAGGGCCAGCACCGCCAGCAGCTGCAGCGGTACGAGGACGCCGCGCGGCAGCGAGACGTCGAGCCCGGGCCGGGTCAGCATCAGCACCGGGTAGTGCCAGAGGTAGAAGCTGTAGCTGCGCAGGCCGAGCCAGAGCACCGGCGCCTGTCCGAGCAGGCCGCCGAGCCGGGCCGCGGGGTGGGCGAGCACGGCCAGCAGCAGCACCGTGACCAGGGCCAGCCAGAGGTAGCCGCCGTGCCAGAGGGCGAGGTCGTAGTCGTGGACGTGGAGGAAGCTGAGGACGATGTAGGCGAGGGCAAGGACGCCGACGACGTCGAGCACCGGGCCGACCAGCGGCCCGGTGCGTCGCCGCCGCAGCTCGATCGGGCTCCAGACCATGGCCAGGGCGACGCCGGCCAGCAGCCCGACGGCGTGGGTGTCGGTGCCGTAGTAGACGCGGGAGGCGTCGCTGCCGGGGTCGAAGAGGATCCAGGCGAGGGCGACCGAGGCGAGGGCGCCGGCCACCACTCCGAGCAGCAGCCGGCCGCGGCCGAACAGCTTCATCCCGGCGGCGAAGACGAGCGGCCAGAAGAGGTAGAACTGCTCCTCTACCGAGAGCGACCAGAGGTGGGTGAACAGCGACGGCCGCTGGAACTGTTCGAAGTAGGACTGGTGGCCGAGGATGAAGTGCCAGTTGGCGACGTAGGCGAGCGAGGCGATCGCGTCGCCACGCAGCTGGTCGATCCGGTCGGGCTCGACGATCGCGGCGGCGATCATCGTCACCGCGATCAGCACCCCGACCGCCGGCAGCAGCCGCCGCGCCCGGCGCAGCCAGAAGCGCCCCAGCCGCACGTGGCCGCCGCGGCAGAACTCGCGCAGCAGCAAGGAGGTGATCAGGTAGCCGCTGATCGCGAAGAAGACGTCGACGCCGAGGAAGCCACCCGGCATCCAGCCGACCGAGGAGTGGTAGAAGAAGACGGCGAGCACGGCCAGTGCCCGCAGGGCGTCGATCCCGGGCAGGTACGGAAAGCGGCTGTCCTGTGGCCTACTCACTCCGTAGCTTCTTCGGCGCCGGCACGCTGGCTCCTAAATATGACCTGCTGTCGGTAGCCCGCCGGCACGACGCATCATCTGCACTCCCCAGAGGCCGGTTGCGGCCGCGATCAGCCCGCAGAGGACCGTCAGCGGGATGCTGTTCGGGTCGATTGCCAGCAGCACCATCCCGAGCACCGCCGGCGAGCCCACCGCGAAGAGGCGAAGGGTTGACCCGGCGCCCAGCACCACGGTGGCGAGGGCGGCCGTGCCGAAGATCGACTGGGCAGCGGTCGCCAGCGCCGGGCCGAGGATCCCGATCCGAGGAACCAGGATCAGGTCGAGGGCGATGTTGATGATCATCGAGACGGCCGCCACCTTGGCGACCAGGCGCGTGCGCCCGGAGGCGATCAGGCCGGGGAGGATCGCGAAGTAGGCCGCGGCGAAGATGCCGCTGCCGGCGAGGAGCACGATCAGCGGCGTCGCCGCGTCGCTGAACTCCGACCCGAAGGCGATCGGCAGGAAGACGACGGAGACGACCGCAGCCGCGCCGATCAGCGCCGCCCAGAGACCCGCGTAGGCGACCAGGCGGGGAACGGGAAGCTGATCGGCGAGGTCCTGGCCCGAGGCGGTCGAACGAGCGTGGATGGGCAGCGCCGCAACTGCCCAGAGCGAGCCGAGCTGGGCCACGAAGGTGAAGACCTGGTAGGCGAGGGAGTAGATCCCGACTTCGCTGTTGGAGCGGAAGATGGCGAGGATGAAGATGTCGGCCCAGGCCACTCCGTAGGAGCAGACGCTGACGATGCCCATCGCTCCGACGGCATCCATCACGGTCGAGACCGGATGGTCGGGGACCCCGTCGGCGGGGCGCCGGAAGAGCTCTTGCCGTCGACCGATGACCACGAAGGCGGCGGCGCAGCTGATCACCGACGCCACCGTCAACAGCACCTCGGCCCCGAGCACGTCGAGGCTGACGGTGGCGACGGCGGCGAGGGAGAGCAGGAGCGCAAGCAGGCGGTCGCCGGTCTGCAGAAGCGCGATCCCGGACATCCTCCCCTCGGTCTGCTGGACGGCGAAGATGCCTTGCAGGCCGACCAGCGCGACCGAGTAGACCACGACCGCGGACAGTGAGATCGCGGCGCGGGACTGGATCGCGTAGGAGATCGGGAGCGCGACGACGAGACAGGCAGCGGTCGCCATCGCGGCGACGTAGACCGACGGCCTGAAGGCGGCGGCGATCGTGCGCCCGTGGGCGCTGAGTACGGGTACGGCGAGGAAGGGCCAGGACCCGGCGACCTGGGAGACCCCGAGGGTGACGGCGAGAAACAGCGAGAGCGATCCGAACCCGGCCGGCCCCAACTCCCGGGTGAGAACGACTATTAGGCCGAAATAGGCTGCTGCTCGGGCGATATAGCCGGCCCAGAGCCAAGCCATATCCCGGCTGAGCTTTTGCGTCAAAGGAACGCGTATCTACTGAGTCGCATCGTTGTGCCAGAGGCTACTTACTCGTAAGTTCTCCGGCTCGCGCGCGTTCCTTCTTTGAGTGCTTCGAGTCTGCCCCGGGGCCGTCTGAATGCATAATCGGCGGCGATGGCGACGAGCACGATCGAGCGACCCCGCAGCGCCGGCCCGGATTCGGGGTTGGGGGGAGAGTGGAGAGTGATCGTCTGCAACGACAACCACAACACCTTCGAACACGTTGCCGCGACGCTGGCCAGGGTGCTGCCCGGCGTCAACCTGGACCAGGGGCACCGGCTGGCCAACCAGATCCACAACAGCGGCCAGGCGATCGTCTGGAGCGGCCACCGCGAGCCGGCCGAGCACTACTGGGCCGAGCTCGACGCCGCCGGCCTGACCATGGCGCCGCTGGAGCGGGCTTGAGGTCGCTGGCTGTCCGGCCGGCCAGACTGACTTGCTTCCTGGCGTCCCTGCTCTTCGCGCTGCTCTTCCTGCCGGCGGTTGCCGGGGCCGAGCCGACGCTGCCGGACGGGTTCCAGGACACGACGGTGTTCGCCAACCTGCAAGAACCGACGGCGCTGCGGTTCGCGCCGGATGGCCGGGTCTTCGTCGCCGAGAAGCCGGGCCTGATCGAGGTCTACGAAGGTATCGACGACCCCACGCCCGAAGTCTTCGCCGATCTCCGC
Source organism: Solirubrobacterales bacterium (assembly GCA_036513995.1). GTDB lineage: Bacteria > Actinomycetota > Thermoleophilia > Solirubrobacterales > 70-9 > VAYN01. The sequence continues at coordinate 6,881 of DATBXZ010000154.1, forward strand.
ACCGAGGCTTACGACCACGGCGACCGTGGCCTGCTCGGGCTCGCCCTCGACCCGAAGTTCGACGAAGGCCGCCCCTACGTCTACGCGCTCTACACCTACGACCACATCCTCGGCGACCCAAGCCCGGCGCCGAAATGGGGGACGCCCGGCGTCAGCGGCGACTTCTGTCCGCAGCTGAAAGGCGCCGACGACTGCGTGGTCAGCGGGCGACTGGTGCGCCTGACCGCGGCTGCTGGTGAAAACCACGCGATCGAAGCGGGCGGCGCGCCGCTGGAGAAAGTCCTGGTCGAAGGCTGGTGCCAGCAATTCTCCTCCCACTCGATCGGGGATCTCCAGTTCGGGCCCGAAGGCGCCCTCTTCGCCAGCGGTGGCGACGGCGCCAGCTTCACCAGCGCCGACTTCGGGCAGTTCGGCACGCCGCCGAATCCCTGCGGCGATCCTCCCGGAGGAGCCGGGGTGGAACTGCACCCGCCGGACGCCCAGGGCGGCTCGCTGCGCTCGCAGAACCTGAGCACCCTCAACGGCAAGGTGATCCGCATCGACCCCGACACGGGCCAGGGCTGGCCGACCAACCCGCTGATCGGCAGCCCGAACGAGAACACGCGCCGGGTCATCGCCTACGGCTTTCGCAACCCGTTCCGCTTCGCGATCAACCCCGAGACCGACGAGGTCTACGTCGACAACGTCGGCAACAGCACCGACGAGGAGATCGACCGCTTCTCGACCGCTCCTCAGTCTCCCTACAACTCCGGCTGGCCCTGCTTCGAAGGCGATGCGCCGAATCCGGACTTCCAGAACGTCGGGCTCGATGTTTGCCAGAGCCTCTACGACCAGCCCGGCTCGACCTCGCCGCCGTTCTTCGAATACGTGCACGAACAGCCGGTGACGCCCGAAGACGAATGCATCAGCTACAGGGGCTCGGCGATCTCGGGCACGACCTTCTACGACGGCAGCTCGTTTCCGGCCTCCTACGACCACGCGCTCTTCTTCGCCGACTCGGTCCGCCGATGCATCTACGTGATGTTCGCCGGCGCGGACGGCCGCCCGGATCCGTCGACGACGGTTCCCTTCCTCACCGACGGCAGCCTCTACCCCGGAGTCGACATCGAGGTCGGGCCCGAAGGCGCCCTCTACTACGCCAAGCTCTTCGGAGACGAATACGACGAACTCGGGTCGATCCACCGGATCAGCTACTTCTCCGGCAACCAGCCGCCGGTGGCCCGTCTCACCGCGACGCCGAGCTCGAGCCCCGGCGTCCTCAACGCCAAGTTCGACGCCAGCGGCTCGAGCGACGCCGAGGGCGAAGGGCTTGAATACGCGTGGGACCCGCAGAACGACGGCAGCTACGAAGCGCCGACCTCGAATCCGGTCCGGGAAGAGACCTTTGCGGACAGCCAGAATCACACCGTCGCGGTCCGCGTCTCCGACGAACAGGGAGCCGAAAGCGTCGCGCGGGTGACCGTGTATCCCCACGACACACCGCCCGAACCGGTGATCGTCAGCCCCGCAGAATCTCCGCTGGGCTCCGGGATCGCGGGCCTGCACTGGAGGGTCGGCCAGGGAATCGAGTTCGAAGGCGTCGCCGAGGATGCGGAGGACGGCGCCCTGCCGGATGCCAATCTCGACTGGAGCTCCCGGCTCTATCACTGTCCCGGCGGTCCCACCAGCTGTCACGCCCACCCGCTACAGGCCTTTCCCGCCGTCCACTCGGGCACTCTCATCGCACCCGAACACGACCTCCCCTCTCACATCGAACTGACCTTCAAAGCGACCGACGCCCGCGGCCTGTCGGCTTCGAAGACGATCAGCTTGGAACCCAGCGCCGTGCAATTGGGCATCGAGTCCCAGCCCCCCGGAGTGACGCTGACCGCGGGCCTGCTGACCAAGCCCGGGCCATTCGCCTTCCCCGCGATCGAGGGGTCCAACATCTCGCTCTCGGCGCCCCAGACCGCGCAGATCGGTGGCCAGACCTACGTCTTCCAGGGCTGGTCGGATGGCGGCGCCCGCGTGCACTCGCTGGTCGCCGATGCCTCAGCCACCTATACGGCGACCTTCTCCGCATCGCCGGTGTCTTCGGGCGGCTCGTCGGGTGAGGCGCGGCCGCCGGCGGTAGGGGGAGCCGCGTCGCTGGCACGTCCCACGCTCAGGGCCCATCCCCCGAAGGCAGCCGGCAAGACCGCCCGCTTCGTGTTCGGCTCCGCGACCGCGGGTGCCGGGTATGCCTGCAAGCTCGACGGCGGGCCGCTGGTGCCCTGCCATGCCCCCCGCGTCTACAGGAACCTGAAGCCCGGCAAGCACGTCTTCCGGGTCTTCGCCGAGGCGCCGGGAGAGGGCGTCGAGTATTCGCCCGCCGCGGTCTTCCGCTGGCGGGTGCTCTGAGCCGGCCGGTCGGGCGGCGGCTCCGGCTCGCTAGGCGACGACTGGGACTGTGCCGAGCTGGCGCAGGGAGGACTGCATGCTGAGCCGGCCGCGGTGGTGGAGGCCGTGGACCGAGCTTTCCGTCTTGCCGAGGAGCGAGGCGATCTCCACCGGGGAGAGGCCGACGATGTGGCGGAGGACGAACACGTTGCGCTGCTCGGTCGGCAGGTGGTTGAGCGCCTGCTCCAGGTCCCGGCGGCGCTCGCGGCCGATCCGCTCGCGGTCCTCGCTGTAGAGGCGAATCTCTTCGCAGGGGATCGACCGGTAGGCGCGCAGGTAGTCGATCGTGGCGTTGCGGGCGACGCGCAGGACCCAGGCGGCGAAAGGCACCTCGCGCGGTTCGTACTTGTCGATCACCGTGATCAGCTTCGTGAAGACGTCGTGGGTGATGTCCTCGGCCTCGTGGTCGTCCCGCGTCATCTTGCGGACGTAGCGGTTCACCTCGGGGGCGTAGCGAACATAGAGGAAGTGCAGGGCGGCCGAGCTGCCTTCCTGCGCCTGACCGATGTATTCCCTGACCTGCCTGCTGTCGCTCTCCTCCGTTGCTTCTGCCGGGAGGACGTCAGATGGCCGATTCACGGGAAAAGGTTTGGGAAAACTGTGCATTTCTATGCCTCTGCTGGATGGCTTGCCGGGTCGCCAGAAGGTGGCGATGCTGAAGCGATAAATGGCTGGAAAGAACCTGTAGAGAGGCCTCCAGACACCCCTGACGGAGGCACTCATATAAACAACCCGTCTCTTAACTTCTCGTACTAATGTCCAACTGTCAAGTCGCACTTTCGTCTAGTTGCCTTGCGACGACGCCAACTTTTTCCAATTGCGCTTTCGCCGTGGTGACCAGGCCGTTAAGGACTTTTTTTCAGGCAGCAAATTGCGATCCGAAAGAAATCGCCAAGTGTCCCGTTGGCCTTTGGTGATGCGAGTGGATCGAGTCGATATGAGCAGGGGAGACCTCGGCACCGCCGCGCTGCGAGCGACTATCGCGGTGCTGGCGCTGGTGGCAGGCTGGCTCCTGGTCGGCCCCGGCAGCGCCGCGGCCGCGACTCCGATCGAGGGGGTCTGGTCGTTCAACGGTGGCGAGGTCGCGATCCAGGGGCAGGCGGACGGCAGCTTCGTCGGCACCGTCGTCGCGCCGACCAAATTCAGCGAGTGCTTCCACCCGGTCGGCGAGGAAATGTGGACGCAGATCCGCCTCCAGCCCGACGGTTCCTACTACGGGCTCCATCAGTGGTACTTCGCGACCTCGGAATGCGTTTCGAACCCGGCTCTCGGGCTGACCGCCTGGCGGGTCCTGCAGGGGCCGGAAGACTCCAAGTTCCTACGGGTCTGCTTCAGCGCCCCCGGCAGCAGCTCGCAACCGACGATCGCGCCAGACGGGACTAGCCAGGGCGCCACCTTCGGCTGCAGCGACTCCGCCCGGCTCTCGGCGCTGCCGGCGATCAAGCAGTCCGAAGTCGGCAAGTACCTGATCCTGCCCAGCAACCGCAACTGCGTCGGGCGGCCGAAGCTGAAGGTCCGCATCCACGACCCGGTCAGCGATCCCTTCAAGAAGATCTCGGTCGTGTTGCGCAGCGGCAAGGTCCACCGCCGCGCGAAGCTGAAACACCATGGCCACAGCGTCGTCGCGACGCTGGGCATGCGGGGGCTCCCACGCCAGACCTTCACGGTCACGGTCCGCACCACGACCCTGCTCGGCTCGAGTCTCTCCAGCAAACGCTCGTACCGTGTCTGCTCGGCTCCGGCCACGGTTCGCGCCCGCCCCGGCTCCCACGGCCTGTAGCGCAGACCCGGTGCGGCGCAGGAACTCTCGCTGGCCCGCTGCCACCGCCTCGATGGACAGAGTCCAGGCCGCCTTCGGCCTCAGCCTGCGGTCGCCGTTTCGGCTGCCGGGCCCGATCCTCTCCGGCGTCGGTGGGCCCTCTCTCCCCGTCTGCACCCTCGAGCTCGCCTCGGAGACGGCCCTGCGGGCCGAGTGGAGCGGCCCGGCCTCTCCCACCTCCTGGAAGGGAAGCCTCAAGGACGGCTCGGAGCTGGCGATCGAGTGGGGCACCGGTGGCGATCTGCTGCTGCGCTACGGCCCGCAGGCGCTGTTCCGCCTCGACTCGGAGGCGACCCGGCTTGCCTGCGCGCCCCGCGACTTTGCCTCGATCTCCTGGCGGCGCATCCTCTGCAGCCGCGTGCTCCCGCTCGTCGCCCTCGCGCACGGCCGCGAGGCGCTGCACGCCGCCGCCGTCGAGACGCCGGCCGGGGTCGTCGCGATCGTGGGCCCGAGCGGCGCCGGCAAGTCGACCCTGGCGGCGGAGCTTGTAATGCGCGGGCATCGCGTCTTCACGGACGACGTCCTCGTCCTCTCCTCCGCCGGCGGGAAGGTTCTGGCGCACCCCGGAGGCCCGTACCTGAGCGTGGCGAACGGGGCGATGGCGCCGCCAGGCGAGACCCTGGACATCATCGGCGACAAGCGCTGGATCGTGGTCGAGGAGGCCGCCCGCGAGGCGCGGCG
>DATBXZ010000155.1:0-6038 GCA_036513995.1 Solirubrobacterales bacterium
CCTGCAGGAGCGCCCGGGCTTGAGCCGCGGCCGCTCCCACGGGCAGCTTGTGCTCGGTGCCGGAGGCGCGCTCACTGGCCTCGACCGCACCCTCGGCGAGGCCGCGGCGCCCGACCACGATCCGCAGCGGACAGCCGAGCAGCTCGGCGTCGGTCAGCTTCTCCCCCGCCCCGGCCTCACGCTCGTCGTAGAGGACCTCGATCCCGGCCTCCTTCAGCTCCTCGTAGAGCTTGTCGGCAGCCTCGCGCTCGGGCTCGCCCGCCTTGGCGAGGGAGACGAGGTGGACGTCCCAGGGGGCCAGCGCCCGCGGCCAGACGATCCCGCGCTCGTCGGCGCGCTGCTCGATCGCCGCGGCGATGATCCGGGCCGGGCCCATCCCGTAACAGCCCATCACGATCGGCTTCTCGACTCCGTCCTCGTCTGAGTAGGTGGCGCCGAGCGGCTCCGAGTAGCGGGTGCCGAGCTTGAAGATGTTGCCGACCTCGATCGCCGGCTCGACCTCGATCGTGCCGCCGCCGGGGGCGGTGTCGCCGGCCTCGACGGTGCGCACGTCGAGCTCCTCGAACTCGAAGTCACGGCCGGGCCGGACCCCGCGCAGGTGGGTGTCCGCCCGGTTGGCGCCGCAGACGAAGGAATCGCCGACGATCGCCGCATCCTTGATCACCGGTACCTCGGCGCCGACCGGGCCGACGTAGCCGGCCGGGCCGATCTCGGCCGCGATCTCCTCGGCGCTGGCCTGGCGAAAGTCGGTGCCGAGCGCGTTGCGCAACTTGATCTCGTTGAGGCGGTGGTCGCCGCGCAGCAGGACCATGACCATGCCGCGGCCCTCGACGACCACCGGCAGCGCCTTGATGAAAGCACCGGCGGGCAACCCGAGCTCGGCGGCGACCTCCTCGACCTTGCCGAGGCCGGGCGTGGAGACGGGCTCGGGCGCCGGCCGCCCCGCCGGCAGCTCGACCGGCTGCGCCGTCGCCGAGGCGACCTCGACGTTGGCGGCGTAGCTGGGGGCCAGCGCCACCTCGTTCTCCCCGGCCGGGCAGGGGGCCATGTACTCGTCGGCGCCGGAGCCGCCCATCATCCCGACGTCGGACTCGACCTTGTACCAGCGCAGGCCGCAGCGGTCGAGGATGCGCTCGTAGGCTCCGGCCTGCAACTCGTAGGAACGCGCCAGCCCCTCCTCGTCGCGGTCGAAGGAGTAGGCGTCCTTCATCGTGAACTCGCGGGTGCGGAGCACGCCGGCCCGCGGCCGCGGCTCGTCGCGCTCCTTGGTCTGGATGTGGAACAACATCAGCGGCAGGTCGCGGTAGGAGCGAACCTCGTGGGCGACGTGGTCGGTAACCGCCTCCTCATGGGTCATCGCGAGGACCATCGGCGAGCCCTTGCGATCCTCGAGCTTGAACAGCTCCTCGATCGCGTAGCGCCCGGTCTTCTCCCAGTTCTCCGCCGGCATCAGCACCGGCATCAGCATCTCCTGGCAGCCGATCGCCTCCATCTCCTCGCGGATGATCGCCTCGACCTTGCGCTCGACCCGCCAGCCGGCAGGCAGGTAGCTCCAGAGACCGGCTCCAAGCTGGCGGATCAGCCCAGCCCGCACCATCAGCTTGTGAGAGATCGCCTCCGCATCCGCGGGGGCATCCTTCAGCGTGGGAACGAACGCCTGGCTGAGTCGAGTCACCCGTGAAACCTATCCCGCTCCCCGGGCGGGGTTAGGCCCGGGTGAAGCGGCGCCCCGCGGTCGGCGACGCCTCCTCGTCCAGCAGCACTTTGTCCGACTCGCCCTTCTCGACCGCTTCCCTCTCCATCTGCGCGATCTTCTCCGGCGTCAGTTCGCCCTCGTTTTCGGCCTCGATCTTGGCCAGCCAGGCGGCGCCCTCCTTCGCCTCCGCCTCGTCGACCTCGACCTTGCCGCGGTCCAGCGACTTGTCGATCTCTTCGAACAGGGTGTCGACCAGGGTCTCCTGCGGCACCTTCCGCAGGGGCTTGCCGTGGGCGAAGATCAGACCCTCGTTCTTGGCGCCGGCGATGCCGAAGTCGGCGTGGCTGGCCTCGCCGATGCCGTTGACGGCGCAGCCCAGCACCGCCACCTCGACCGGGTCGGCGTAGCTTTCCAGCCGCTGCTCGATTTCGGCGACGACCGAGTCCATGTCGAACTGGAGGCGACCGCAGGTCGGGCAGGCGATCAGGACCGGGCCGCGCTCGCGCAGCTGCAGTGCTTTGAGGATCTCCCAGGCGACTTTGACCTCTTCCTCGGCGTGGAAGGTCGAGAGGCTGATCCGGATCGTGTCGCCGATGCCGTCCGCGAGCAGGGTGCCGAGGCCGACCGCCGATTTCAGCGAGCCGGCCCATTTGGTCCCGGCCTCGGTGATGCCGAGGTGCAGCGGGTAGGGCACCTTCTCGGCCAGCAGCCGGTTGGCGGCGATCGTGTTCGGCACGTTCGTCGACTTGATCGAGATCTTGAAGTTTTCGAAGTCGAGGCTCTCCATCAGCGCCGTGAACTCGACCGCGGCGGCCACCAACGCCTCGACCGGTGCTTCGCGCTCCAGCTCATGCAGGTGTTTCGGCAGCGAGCCGGAGTTGACCCCGATCCGCATCGGCACCCCCGCGGCGTTCGCCTTGACGGCGACCTCGGCGACTTTCTCGCGGCCGCCGATGTTGCCGGGGTTGAGGCGGATGCAGTGGGCGCCGGCGTCGATCGCTTTCAGGGCCAGGGTGTGGTTGAAGTGGATGTCGGCGATGATCGGGATCGGCGACTCGACCACGATCGTCTTCAGCGCCTCGACGTCCTTCTCGCGCGGGACCGCGCAGCGAACGATGTCGGCGCCGGCGTCGGCGACCTTGTGGATCTGCTCCATCGTCGCCGCCAGGTTGGCGGTCTCGGTCTTGGTCATCGTCTGCACCGCGACCGGCGCACCGCCGCCGATCGGTACCTTGCCGACGAATATCTGACGCTTGGAAGCCATATACGAAGGGTATCCCGGTGGCCCGTCGGGCCGGTTACCGGGCGTTGTAGGCGTCGCTGCCGATGCGGCCGATGTCGTTGGTGAGGCCGATCACCATCAACACCACCACCAGTGCGATGCCGATCATCGTCGCCCGCTCCATCACCCGCAACGACGCCGGGCGACCGCGCAGTTTCTCGACCAGGGCCCAGAAGATGTGGCCGCCATCCAGCGGCAGGATCGGCACGAGGTTGATCAGGCCCAGCGAGAGGCTGACCAGAGCCAGCAGCAGGAAGGATTCTTCGGTGCTTCTGTCGAGCGTGTGGTTCGCCGCGTCGCTGATTCCGACGATGCCCGATATCTGCTTGCGCTCCTTCGATTCGAAGATGTGGGAGAAGATCGAGCCCGTCTTGCGCGTGATCAACCACATCGAGTCCACGGCTCGACTGGCAGCGGTCCCGGCACCTATGTCCTCTGGCTGACTGCCGTAGGAGAAGCCGATTAGCGCTCGTTGGTTTTCTTCGCTGTATTCCGGGCGGACCGAGATCGTCCGTACTCGGCCGTCACGGCTCAGCTTCAGCGTCACCGGGGTCGTCGCCAGACAGCCGTCAACCTGCTTGCCGGGGCATTCGTGAGAGCCGACCAGCTTGCCGAAGCGTTCGATACGCGCTTCTTGATCGAGACCGGGATAGGTCTTGCCGTCGATTGCGAGGATCCTGTCGCCGGGCTGCAAGACTTTCGCGGCTGGAGTTCCCGGGCGGACTTCGCCGACCTTCTGGTCAACCTGCTGAGCGCTGATCAAGTAGACGAAGAAGAAGATCGCGAAGGCGAGCGCAATGTTCACCGCCGGTCCCGCAGCGACGACGACGATCCGCTTCCAGACCGGCTGCCGGTAGTAGGCGCGGTCCTCGTGCTCCGGAGGGACGTCCTCCTCCGGGTTCATGCCGGTGATTTTCACGTAGCCCCCGAGTGGGATCGTCTTGATCCCGTACTCGGTTTCCCCCCGTTTGAACGACCACAGCGTCCACCCGAAGAAGAGGAAGAAGCGCTCGACCCGCATTCCCGTCGCCTTGGCGGCGAGGAAGTGCCCGCCCTCGTGAAGGACGATCAGCAGCGAGAAGCCGAGGACGATGTAGAGCCAGTTCATGCTGGAGTCAACCCGCGAACCTGATCCTCGGAGCGCTGGCGGGCTTCGGCATCGGTGGCGAAGAGGTCATCGAAGTGGGTTACGGGCCGGGCCGGCATTTCCTCCAGGACGCGTTCGATTACAGCAGCGATGCCGGTGAAGGCGATGCGGCCGTCGAGGAAGGCATGGACCGCCACCTCGTTGGCCGCGTTCAGCACGCACGGCGCGGTGCCGCCGGATGCGGCCGCCTCTCGCGCCAGGCGCAGGGCGGGGAATGCATCGAGGTCGACCGGCTCGAACGTGAGCGCGCCGACCGCGACGAGGTCTATGGGCTCCAGTGGCAGATCTACGCTCTGCCCGTCGTGAAGCGCGTAGGAGATGGCCACCCGCATGTCACGTGGGCCGATGTGGGCGAGCATCGCCCGATCGGCAAGTTGGACCAGCCCGTGGATCAAGGATTGAGGATGGACGACCACGTCGATCCGCTCGTACGGCGTGCCGAACAGATGGTGTGCCTCCATCAGCTCCAGGCCCTTGTTCATCAGCGTCGCCGAGTCGATCGTGATCTTCCCCCCCATCGCCCAGGTCGGGTGAGCGAGCGCGTCCTCGACGGTGACGTCGGCCAGGTCGGCGCCGGCCCTGCCGCGAAACGGCCCGCCGCTGGCCGTGATGACGAGCCTCTCGACACTGCCCGGCGGCAGGCCGCCGATCATCTGGTGCAGCGCGGTGTGCTCGGAATCGACCGGCAGCAGCCGGGCACCGGTCGCCTCGGCGAGCGCCATCACCAGCTCGCCGCCGACGACCAGGCTCTCCTTGTTGGCGAGGGCGACGTCGATCCCCTCGGTCAGGGCGACGACGGTCGAGGCGAGCCCGGCGGCGCCGACGATGCCGTTGAGGACGAGGTCGGCGCCGGAGGTCGCGATCAGCTCCGTCACCCCCTCCTCCCCGGCCAGCACCCGTCCGCTCCAGGCCTCGCGTGCCCGTTCGGCCGCGCTTGGATCGGCCAGGGCGATTGCCGGCACGCCGTGCTCGCGCGCCTGCTCGACCGTTAGCTCCCAGCCGCCGCCGGCCGCGAGCCCGACGACCTGGAGGTCGCCGGAGCGCCCGATCACGTCCAGCGCCTGCGTCCCGATCGACCCCGTCGACCCGAGTATCAAGACCTTCTTCATGCGTCCCCAGAGGATACGGAGGGCACGCGTCTGCTCTGGCTCACCCTATGGATGACTAATTGCAGACGCAGCTCAGTAGACAAGCGCCACCGCGAGGTAGTAGCCGACGACGATCGTGAAGAAGACGGCATCGAGGCGGTCGAGGATGCCGCCATGGGGGCCGAAGAGGGTGCCGGTGTCCTTGGTGCCGAGGTCGCGCTTCAGCATCGACTCGAAGAGATCGCCGATGGGGGCTACCGCCGCCACTGCGGCCCCGATGATCAGGGCGTCCACCCCGGAGAGCCAATCCTGGTAAAGGCCGGCGAACCAGAAGCCCATGGTGCCGATCAGGAAGCCGCCGATCAGGCCCTCGATCGTCTTGTTGGGGGAGATCGTCGGGGCGATCTTGTGGCTGCCGAACATGCGGCCCGTGGCGTAGGCGGCGGTGTCGGCGACGAAGGTGCCGACGAGGACGTCGACCAGGAGACCGGCGCCGTGGTTGGGTAGGTCGCGCAGCAGCACCGCGTGGACCAGCGGGATCCCGATCCAGACGATCCCCAGCAGGGTGACGCCGATCGAGACGGTGACGCCGTCGCGGTGCGAGCGCGCCCCGAAGAAGAACAGCAGCGGGAAGGACGCGGCGAGGATCATCAGCACGTTGAAGGCGGTGCCGAGATAGGCGGCGACGATCAGCGCGGCGACGGCGACGTAGGCGGGAATCGCCAGCGGCCGCGAGGCCTCGGTCATGGCGAGGTACTCACGCAGGCAGACGACGCCGATCGCGATCATCGCCAGCGCGAAGACGATGCCGCCGGCGACGGCGAT
>DATBXZ010000156.1:0-11843 GCA_036513995.1 Solirubrobacterales bacterium
CAAAATCGTTTTTTTCATTGCTTCAGCTCAGTTTCGGTTTAGGTACGCACCGCCGGGGCCCCTTTCGAGGGCATCACCAGGCGAACCTTCCCCTCTGACTGAGACGCGCTTGGATGTTGATGCTCTGAAGCACTCCGACCGCTAAGAAGGTAGCGATCACCGAGGACCCTCCATAGCTCATCAACGGCAGGGGGATGCCCGTGATCGGCATGATGCCGAGGTTCATCCCCACGTTGATGAAGACCTGGAAGAGCAGCGAGACGGCGATGCCGCCCGCCACCAGGGTCCCGTAGGAGTTCTTCGAAAGCGTCACGATCCGCAGCGCCCGCCAGAAGAGCAGGGCGTAAAGGGACAGGACGAACGCGGCGCCCATGAACCCGTAGCGCTCACCGATCACCGCGAAGATGAAGTCGGTGTGCCGCTCGGGAACGAAGTCGAGCCGCGTCTGGGTTGCACGGTCGCCACGGCCGGTTTTCTCACCGGAGCCGATGGCGACCACTGATTGAGCCTGCTGGTAGCCCGCAGCGCGGGCTTCCTGGCTCGGATGCAGGAAAGAGGTGAGCCTCTGCTCCTGGTAGCCCTTCAAAACGGGCACACCAACAGCCGGGGCGACGACGAGGACAAGTGCGATCGAGGCGACGAGAGTCGCGCCGATGACGGCGAAGTGGGTCCAGGGAACACCACCGAAGTACATCACGGCGAGGGTGGCGACCGCGAACACCATCGAGGTGCCGAGGTCCGGCTGCAGGAAAACGAGGGCCGCCGGGGCCAATCCCAGGCAGAGATATCGGACCGTGCGCTGCCTCGCCGAGCCCCGCCGGGCGCCGTCGATGACGAACCCGGCGAGCGCCAGCACGAGCAGGAGCTTGCCGAGCTCGGACGGCTGGAAGCTGAAGAAGGGGAGTTCGAACGAGCGCCGCGAGCCGCGGGCGGCGAAGCCGAAGACGAAGACCAGGGCGACGCTGGCACAGAGGAAGGTGTAGATCCCGACCCGCAGCTCGCGGAAGCGCGAATAGTCGATTCGGGTCAGCAGCAGCATCCCGACCACTCCGAGGATGCCGTAGAGAGCCTGCCGGTCGACGTAGTAGTTGGGACTGCCGGGGACGTCGTGGGTGGTCGCCTGACCGAGCGTGAAGACGCTGAAGGCGACCAGCGCCACGGTCGCCAGGGTCAGCGTCCAGTCCATATGGGCGAGGCCGAGGCGCTCGCCGACGCTGGCGCGGATCGCGAACGGCTCGGGGTGAGCCTGCCTGCTGCGGGAGGCGTACATCAACCGTGGCCCCCTTCGAGTTCTGAGGCGGCGACTTCCGAGCCTTCGGCTTCGCCGTTTTCGGAGGCCTTGGCCAGCTGTCCGTGGAAATACGCTTCGAGTATTTCCTTGGCTGCGGGGGCGGCGCTTTCGGCGCCGAAGCCACCTTCCTCGATCGTCACCGCGGTCACGATCTTTGGATGGGGATACGGGGCGAGCACGATGTACCAGGATTGGTTCGCGTGGCCCGACCGTTCCGCCGTTCCGGTCTTGCCGGCGACTTCGATCGGAAAGCTGGCGAAACTCGAGTACGAGGTTCCGCCCGGGCTCTGCGCCGCCTCGTGCAGGCCTTCGAGGATCGCGGCGCGGTAGGTGGGGTCGATATCGACGTGGCGGCGCTTCCTGGTCTTGAATTCCTTCAGGATCCGTCCGGCGGCATCTTCGACCTGCAGCCCGAGGTGGGGCGTGACGACGCTGCCGCCGTTCGCCAGGGTCGCGTAGGCGATCGCCATCTGCAGCGGATTGGTCTGCAGATCGCCCTGCCCGGTCGCCAGCTGGATGTCGTCGCCGGCCGACCAGGGACGTTCGGTTTCGCCTTCGGCGTAGAGCTTGTCGCGCCACTGCTTGCTTGGCAGCAGGCCGTTGGTGGCGACCGGCAGGTCGAGCCCGGTCGGCCGTCCGATCCCCAGTTTGTGCGCCCAATGCTGGAGCTGATTCGTGTCCCACATCTTCAGCCCGAGCAGGTAGAAGTAGACGTCGGAGGAGACCCGCAGGGCGGAGACCAGGTCCACGGGCCCATTGGCGACGCCTTCGGAGTTTTCGAAGGTCTGACCCCCGACGGTGATCTTGCCGGTGTCGTCGACCACCGTCTGCGGGGTGATCAGTCCCCCTTCGAGGCCCGCCAGCGCGGTGATGAGCTTGAAGGTCGAGCCAGTCGGGTAGAGCCCTTCGGTTGCGCGGTCGTACAGCGGCGCCGCTTCGCTTCGGTAGAGATCGTCGACCTGCCGCTGGGTCAGCGGTTTCGTGAACACCGTCGGGTCGTAGGTCGGGAACGAGCCAAGGCCGAGGATTTCGCCGTTGTCCACGTTCATCGTCACGAAGGCCCCCGGCAGGCCGCGGTCGGCTAGCGCGCTTTCGCCCGCCGCCTGCACCGAGCTGTTGATCGTCAGCCTCAGATTGTGGCCGGGAGTCGGCGGCTTGGAGACCAGCTGCCCTCCCGGGGTCGGCTCTCCGAGCGCGTTGACCTGGATCTTGGTCAGGCCGGGCTTGCCCTGCAGAAGGCGGTTGTACGTGTACTCGATGCCGGCCTGGCCGACCTCTTCACCGGGTTCGAAGTTCTTATAGGGACCCTGCTTCAGCTCCTTTTCGGAGACCTCGCCGACGCCGCCGAGCACGTGGGCGGCACGGCTCCCGTTCGGGTAGTCGCGGACGAAGACGCGCTGCACGGTGACGCCGGGGAAGCGGCGCAGGTTCTCTTCCAGGTAGTAGACGAGGTCATAGCCGACGTCCTTACGCAGCGTCACCGGGGCGCCGGCGGCAACTTCTTCCTGTTCTTTGATCGTCCGCCGCACCCGGCGCGGCGACATGTGGGCGAGCTTGCCGAGGCGGCCCAGCTCGGCCTTTGCCACGGCCGGGTCTTCGGGCAGTTTCTGGGTGTTGAGCTGGAGCGCCAGGCTGGTGCGGTTGGCGACCAGCACGTTGCCGTCGCGGTCGAGGATCTCGCCACGGGGGGCGATCACCTTGAACTCACGGCTGCGGTTGTTCTTCGCCTCGGCCAGGTACTGGGCGCCGGAGAGCACCTGCAGGTCCCAAAGGCGAAAGGCAAGCACCGCGAAGAGGGCGACGGCGACGCCGCCGACCACCGCGATCCGCAACGCCATGCGGTTGCCGGCTCCGGGTCGATCGTTGGGGCGCTGGTACACCTAGGCTCCCAGCACGGTCGGCCGCCGGGGGCGGCGCACGGTGGGCTCCTCGACCAGGGCCGGGCGCAGGGCCCGCCTCAGCCCGAGGTAGAGCGGCCAGCCGAGGACGAAGGCATAGACGGACTGGATCAGCAGGTCGCGGACGACCAGGCTGCTGACCGCGGTGTCGACGCCGAGCATCAGTTCGAGAGCGCCGAAGCCGAGCTCGGCGAACAAAGTCAGCCCCATGCAGAGCAGCGGCGGCACCAGTCGGCTGTGGATCTCGAAGCGCTCGCGGAAGAGCCCGGCCAGGTAGCCGGTGCCGAGCAGTACCAGCGAGGCGCCGCCGAGCGGCTCGATCAGCAGGCAGTCGAGCAGGATGCCGACCGAGAACCCGGTCACGGCCCCGGTCATCGTGCCGCCGAGCAGGCCCAACGAGATCACCAGGGCCGGCAGCAGGTCGGGACTGACGTGGAAGACCGCCACCTGCGAGAAGAAGGAGAGCTGGAGGAGGACGCCGAGCACGACGATCGCGACCAGGCGGGCGAGGATCTTCGGGGTGAGGATCATCCCCGCGAGCCCCCGGTCAGGACCTGGAGCAGGTCGAGGTCGCGCAGGTCGGCGTAGGGGCGCACGTGCACCTGCTGGCTCGCCTCCTGCTCGACGATCGAGGCCCGGGTGACTTCGCCGATCGGGATGTTGGGCGGGAAGCGCGATTCGATGCCCTCCCCGCGCCAGCCGGCCGTGACCACCACCTGGCCCTTGTGCACGTGCTTGGTCGAGTCGATGAAATCGAGGATGAGGTCGCCGGGATCGCCGACGTTGGGGCGGACGACGCCCTGCACCGCGAGCGGCACGACCTTGGCGGAGACGGCGCTGGAGTGGTCGGCGATCAGCGTCACCTGGGCCGAGCCGCCGGTCACCGCCGAGACGGTGCCGACCAGCCCGTCGCCGTTGACGACCGGGTCGTCGACGCGGACGCCCTGATCGCTGCCGGCGTCGATCGTGACGTCAGAGAACCAGACGGTCGGGGAGCGGGCGATCACCCTTCCCGTAACCGGCGTGTAGCCCGAGGGGATCGCTCCGCCGCGGTCGAGCTGCAGCAGCTTGCGCAGCTGCGCGTTTTCGGCCAGCGCCGCGTCGGCGCCCACCGCCTGCTTGCGCACCGTCTCCAGTTCGCTCTGCAGGCGGCTGTTGCGGCCGCGGGCGTCGAAGGTCTGGTCGAACCAGTTGACGAGGTCGCGGGCTGGCTTCAGCGCCCCGTCGGCAACCGACTGGACCGGGCTGAAGACGGTGCTGACGCCGCGCTGCAGGCCGTTGGAGCCGGACCCGTAGGTGATCGTCAGCAGCACGAAGGAGCCGACGATCAACAGGGCGAGCACCGCCCGGCGGCGGCGTACTTGCTTTCGGTACAAGTGGGAGACCTAGGTTCGTTGCTTTTTTTCGGCACGGTGGATCGCCTCGAACTCCTCGAGCGAGATGCCCGAGCCGACTGCCACGCAAGTCAACGGCGACTCTGCCAGTTGACAGGGCATCTGGCACTCGTCGCGCAGGCGCTGCTCCAGTCCTTGCAAGAGCGCGCCACCGCCGGCGAGGGTGATGCCGCGGTCCATGATGTCACCCGCCAGCTCCGGGGGAGTACGGTCGAGCGTCTCCTTGACCGCGTCGACGATGTGCCCGACGGTCTCGTCGAGGGCCTCCCGCACCTCTTCGGAGCCGAGGGTGATGGTCTTCGGCAGACCGGTGACGAGGTCGCGGCCACGGATCTCGGTGCGCACCTCGCGCGGCAGCTTCGCGGCCGAACCGGCCTCGAGCTTCACCGCCTCCGCCGTCTGCGTGCCGATCGCCAGTTTGTAGGCGTGTTTGCAGTGGCCGACGATGGCCTCGTCGAGCTCGTCTCCACCGATCCGGATCGACTGCGAGACGACGATCCCACCGAGCGAGATCACCGCCACCTCGGTGGTGCCGCCGCCGACGTCGACGACCATCGAGCCGATCGGCTCGGCGACCGGCAAGCCGGCGCCGATCGCCGCCGCCATCGGCTCCTCGATCAGGTAGGCGCGGCTGGCGCCGGCCGAGAGGCAGGCCTCCTCGACCGCGCGTTTCTCGACCCCGGTAACCCCGGAGGGGACACAGACGACGACGCGAGGACGGGAGAAGCGGTTGGAGCGGGCCGACTTGATGAAGTAGCCCAGCATCTGCTCGGCAACCTCGAAGTCGGCGATGACACCGTCCTTGAGCGGCCGGATCGCGGTTATCGTGCCCGGCGTGCGTCCCAGCATCCGCTTCGCCTCGACCCCGACCGCGTGGACGTGGCCGGTGCGCGAGTCGATCGCCACCACCGACGGCTCCGAGAGCACAATTCCCCTGCCGCGGACGTAGACAAGGGTGTTAGCCGTGCCCAGGTCGACAGCCATGTCGCGGCCGCCGAATCGTCTCAGGTAGCTGAATGCGCCCATGTGCGGATTTCCAGGGAAGAATCATCCCAAACGCACCTAATTTGTTTGTGAGCCGGGCTCAGACTGGCTCGAAGAGCCCCGGCGCCAGCTCGATCAGCAGCCCCACCGGCAACCCGACCACGTTGGAGACGCTTCCCTCGACCCGCTGCACCAGCGTCGACCCCAGCGTCTGGATCGCGTAGCCCCCGGACCTCCCCTCCCACTCGCCGAAGGCGACATAGCGATCCTTCTCTCCCTCGGAAAGCTCCTTGAAGGAGACAGAGGTCCGTTCCAACCCCGACCGCTCCTCCTCACCGTCGAGGACGACCAACCCACTAAGCACCTCGTGGGCGCGACCCGACATGCGATCGAGGTACTCCCGAGCCTCAGCAGCATCAGCAGGCTTCCCCAGCGCCTTGCCATCCAGGACAACGTCGGTATCGCAGCCGATAACCAGGCGCTCCTTGAGCGCGACCGCCCGGGCCTTCATCCGCGCGTTCTCCAGCACCTCGAACTCCGGATCCCCCCCGGTCAACTCCTCGACGCCCGAGACGACGACCTCGAACTCGACTCCCAGCTTTTCGAGGATCTCCCGCCGCTGCGGCGAGCCCGACGCTAGGACAACTCTGGGAACCAGATCCCGATCTCGCGCTCGGCCGACTCGTCGGAGTCGGACCCGTGGACCATGTTGAAGGTCATCTCCAGCGCGAAGTCGCCGCGGATCGAGCCGGGGGCGGCCTCGATCGGGTTGGTGGCGCCGATCAGCTGCCGCGCGGCCGGGACCGCGTCGGCGCCCTCGAAGACCATCGCCACCAGGGTCCCGCCGGTGATGAAGGAGACCAGCTCGCCGAAGAACGGCTTCTCGGTGTGCTCGGCGTAGTGCTGGTTGGCGATCGACTCGTCGGCTTGCATCGACTTCAGGGCGACGATCCGCAGCCCCTTGCGCTCGAAGCGGGCGATCACCTCGCCGCTCAGGGCGCGTTCGAACGCGTCAGGCTTGACGAGGATCAGGGTCCGGCTCACGGCTGGGGCTCCTTTGGTCTGGTTCAGGGCTGGGGGCCTCTTGCGAGGCGTCGCGGGCCGGCTCCTTGCGGGCGGCCTTCGCGTCGGCTTTCTGCGGCGCCACCACCGCTTTCTTGCGGCGGGCAGCCTGTCGTTTCGGCGCCGGCTCCTCGGCCTCGGCCTCGCGGCGCGGCCGCCGTCGCTGCTCGGGCTCGGGGCGGCGTCCGCCTTTCTGCGCGCGGCGCTGGCGCTCGCCACCGCTGAGAGCCGTCTCGCAATAGGGGCAGAGGCCCCAGCGCGGGTCGACGGGCTTGCTGCAGGTCGGGCAGGGGTCCTTGAGGCGGCGCTGGCAGTTGGGGCAGCGGAGGAAGTTCTTCTCGACCGGGTACTCGCAGTTGGGGCAGGTCTGCTCGCGCAGCTGGCGCACCTTCAGCTCCGCGGCTTTGATCTCCAGCTCGCGCTCGTGGGCGTCCTCGAGGAACTCCGGCGGCCGCACGATCGCGTAGACGGCGGTACCGATGTAGGGGAAGAAGGAAGCAACCGTGGCGCAGGCGATCAGGAAGGGATCGGAGATGCGGCGGCGCGCGTCCAGGTAGGTGTAGACGATCAGCGCCAGCCAGAGGACGATCAGCATCAGGACAAAAAGGGTCGCGACCAGGTTGAGGGCGCTGTTGGTGATGCCGAAGATCGCTAGTGCCATGGTTTGGGGCCCGTTGGAGGGACGGGCAGTCTACTTCTCCACGCGGGCCGCGAACCCTGTTTGCCGCCTGCGACGAGCCATCTGCGTCAGAGGAAGAGGCGCCCGAACAGGTAGCCGACGCCGAAGAAGACGAGGATGACGATGGCGACGACGGCGGCGACCAGGCCCATCATCGACAGCAGTTGGGAGCCGGCGCCTCGATCCATGGCCGAATCCTCGCAGAACCGGAGCCCGAACTCAGGCCCTGCGGCCGGAATCGGCAAGCGCGGCACGGGCGGGGGCGATCCCGTAGTGGGAGCCGGCGACCAGAACCGCGCCCTCGGGTGGCTCCGAGGCGAGCGCGGACGCCCGGCCCAGGGCGGCGGCGAAGCTGGGCTCGACCTCCGCCGCCAGCCCCACCTCCGCGCATAGCTGCGCCAGCTGCGCGGCCGGGAGCGAGGGTCGACGGGCCTCGGACTGCCGCGATTTGGACGTTGCGGGCCCGTCGGCGGGCAGTTCGGTGCAGACGGCGCGGTCCAGGACCGGCGCCAGCGCCCGCACCATCGCCGCCGCGTCCTTGTCGGCGAGGATCGCCAGGCAGGCGACGACGCGGCGGCCGCCGGTGACCGCGGGCAGCGCCTCGGCCAGGGCGGCGGCGCCGTCGGGGTTGTGGGCGGCGTCGAGGAAGGTCGGCGGGTGGGCGGCGATCCGCTCGAGCCGGCCGGGGACGAGCACGGCCGCCGCGACCCGCGCCACCAGCTCGGGATCCAGCTCGCCGAGGAAGGCCTCGGTGGCCGTGCGGGCGAGGGCGAAGTTGCGCCGCTGGAAATCCCCCGGCGCCAGCAGCCGCAGCTCCGGCCCCGGGTCCTCGGGCGCTCGCAGCAAGCGCGCCCCGCGCTCGGCCGCCGCGCGCTCGGCCAGCGCCTCGACCGCGGGCGAGACCCGCCCCAGGACCAGGGTCGTCTGGTCGCGCAGGACCGCCAGCTTCTCGGCGGCGATCTCCAGCTCGCTCTCCCCCAGCCACTCGGTGTGGTCGAGCCCGATCGAGGTCAGCACCGTGACCCTGGAGGGGATCGTGTTGGTGGCGTCGAGGCGGCCGCCGAGGCCGGCCTCGATCGCCGCCGCCTCGACCCGGGCCAGGGCCAGGGCGACGAAGGTCGCCGCCGTCGCCGCCTCGAACTGGGTGACCGCGTCGCCCTCGTCGAGGCTGCGGTTGACGCCCTCGGCGGCCTTGGCGACCCGCTCGACCGCGCCGGCCCACTCCCCCGCGCCGACCTCCTCGTCGTGGATCAGCGTCCGCTCGGCCCAGCTGGCGGTGTGCGGCGAGAGGCAGGCACCGGAACCGACCCCGTGAGCCTCCAGCAGCGCCGCCGTCATCCGCGTCACCGAGGACTTGCCGTTGGTGCCGACGACGTGGATCGAGGCGAAGCGGTATTGGGGCAGGCCCAACGCCGTGGTCAGCTTGTGCATCCGCTCGAGGCCGAGCCGCCAGCCGATCGGCTCCAGCGAGTCGAGGTAGGCGTCCGGGTCGCAGCTCAAGCCAGCTCGGCGAGTTCCGCCCGGTAGCGCTCGAGCTTGCCGCGCTCCTCCTCGACCACCTCGACCGGGGCCTTGGCGAGGAAGCCCTCGTTGCCGAGCTTGCGCTCGCCGCGCTCGACCTCGGCCCGCAGCTCTTCGCGGCGCTTGCCGAGCCGGCCGGCGACCGCCTCGGCGTCGAGCTGGTCGGAGGCAAGCACGCGAACCGGGCCGATCGAGGCCACCGGCTCGGCCCCGACGCCGTCGAACTCAAAGCGCGAGAGACGGCCGACGAACTCGGGCGGCTCGACGCCGTCGATCACCGCCACCAGCACCGCGGCGACGGGCACCTCGACGAGGTCGCGCCACGCTCGCAGGCGCTGGGTCAGCCCGATTCCGTCCTCGACGTCAGCCTCGGCCGCGTCGTCGAAGAGGGACTCCTCGGCCACGGGGAACGGGTGCACGACCAGATGGCCGCGCCGGGCCGGGTGGAAGGACCAGATCTCCTCGGTCACGAAGGGCATCGTCGGGTGCAACAGGCCAAGGATTCGCTCCAGCGCGTAGAGCAGCGTCGCCGAGACCTCCTCCTCACCGTCGTAGAGGCGCGGCTTGACGATCTCCAGGTACCAATCGCAGAGGTCGCGCCAGAAGAACGAGTAGGCCTCCTGGACGGCGTGGGAGAAGTCGTAGCTCTCCAGCTTCGTGCTGACCGAGGCGATCGTCCGCTCCAGCCTGGAGAGGATCCAGCGGTCCTCCACGTGCAGCGGCCGCGGCGCCGGCTCGATCCCCGCCGCCGCGTTGAGCAGGATCAACCGGCTCGCGTTCCAGAGCTTGTTGGTCAGGTCGCGGCCCTGCTCGACCTTGGCGTCGGAGAAGCGCACGTCCTGGGTCGAGGACATCGCCAGCAGGCCGAAGCGCAGAGCGTCGGCACCGTGGACGTCGATTTCCTCCAGCGGGTCGATCCCGGTGCCGAGGCTCTTCGACATCCGGCGCCCGTCGCGGGCCTGGATCACCGAGTGCACGTAGACGTCGCGGAAGGGGACGTCGCCGGCGAACTCGATCCCCGTCATCACCATCCGCGCCACCCAGAGGAAGAGGATCTCGCGAGCGGTGGTGAGGAAGCTGGTCGGGTAGAAGGCGCGCAGCTCCGCCGTGTCGTCGGGCCAGCCGAGCGTGGCAAAGGGCCAGATCGCCGAGCTGAACCAGGTGTCGAGCACGTCCTCCTCCTGACGCAGCTCGCCGCCGCAGGCTCCGCAGCGCTGCGGAGCCTCCTCGGCGACGTAGGTCTCCTCGCAGGCGTCGCAGTACCAGACCGGGATCCGGTGCCCCCACCAGAGCTGGCGCGAGATGCACCAGGGGCATATCTCCCGCATCCAGTTCAGGTAGACCCGCTTCCACTGCTCCGGCGCGATCCGCACCTCGTCGCGTTCGACGGCCTCGATCGCCGGCTTCGCCAGCTCCTCCATGCGGCAGAACCACTGCAGCGAGATCAGCGGCTCGATCCGCTCGCCGGAGCGGTGCGAGAAGGGGACCGAGTGGGTGTAGGGCTCCTCCGCCCGCAGCCTGCCCTCCTCCCGCAACGCCGCGATCACTGCCTCCTGCGCGGCGGCGACGGCGAGCCCCGCGAAGCCCTCGCCGGCCTCCTCGGTCATCAGCCCGTCCGGGCCGATCACCGAGATCTCCCCGAGCCCGTGCTTGCGGCCGATCTCGAAGTCGTTGGGGTCGTGCCCGGGGGTGATCTTCAGGGCGCCGGTGCCGAACTCGGGGTCGACGTGCTCGTCGGCGACGATCGGCAGCCGCCGCCCGACCAGCGGCAATAGACAGAACCGGCCGACCAGGTCGGCGTAGCGCTCGTCGCCGGGGTTGACCGCGACGGCGGTGTCGCCCAGCATCGTCTCCGGTCGCACCGTCGCCACCGTCAGCACCCGGTCGGAGCCCTCGACCGGGTAGTCGATCGAGTAGAGCGTGTCCTCGACCTCGCGGTTCTCGACCTCGAGGTCGGAGATCGCCGAGCGCGAGCCCGGGTCCCAGTTGACCATGTAGTAGTCGCGATAGATGTAGCCCTTGTCGTAGAGGCCCTTGAAGACGCGATGGACAGCGCGCACGTAGTCGGCGTCGAGGGTGAAGCGCTCGCGCTCGTAGTCGCAGGAGGCGCCGAGTCGCTTGTACTGCTCGACGATCCGCGAGCCGTACTCCTCTTTCCACTCCCAGACCCGTTTGACGAACTCCTCGCGGCCGAGCTCCTGGCGGCTGCCGCCCTCCGCCTTCAGCTCTTTCTCGACCACCGACTGGGTGGCGATGCCGGCGTGGTCGGTACCGAGGATCCAGAGCGCGTTGCGCCCTTTCATCCGGTTCATCCGCACCAGCGCGTCCTGCATCGAGCCGTTCAGGGCGTGGCCCATATGCAGAACCCCGGTCACGTTCGGCGGCGGGATCGCGACCGAGAAGTTCTGCTCCGGGCTGCCCTCCGCCTGAGGATGGAAATACCCGCCCTTCATCCACTCCGCAAACACCCGAGCCTCGACCTCGGTCGGGTCGTAACGGGTGGTGCCCTCGAGCTTCTGTCGGTCCGCCGCGCTCACCGCGGCGAGTCTAAAGACGCTAGGCGGATTCCTCGCTGAGGCCGTCCTCGGCGGCACCGATGTCCTGCGGCGCGGCCTCGGTGACGAGGGTCGGGCGGCGACCTTGGGCAATCGTCTCCCTGGTCACCACGCACTTGGTCACGTCGCGGCGCGAGGGCAGCTCGAACTGGACGTCGAGCAGCGTCTCCTCGAGGATCGAGCGCAGGCCGCGGGCGCCGGTCTCCCGTTCCAGAGCCTTGTCGGCGATCGCCGCCAGGCTGTCCTCGGAGAAGACCAGCTCGATGTCGTCGAACTCGAAGAAGCGCTGGAACTGGCGGGTCAGCGCGTGGCGCGGCTCGGTCAGGATCGTGGTCAGGTCGTCGCGGCTGAGCTGGTGGATCGCCGTGATCACCGGCAGACGGCCGATGAACTCGGGGATCAAGCCGTACTCGATCAAGTCCTCTGGCAGGCAGTGCTCGAATATTTCGCCGGTGTCGC
>DATBXZ010000157.1:0-16484 GCA_036513995.1 Solirubrobacterales bacterium
ACCTCTGGGTCGAGCCCGGCGGCGACTCCGAAGCCACGCGGCATCAGGCGTCGCCTCCGCTCGAAGGGGCCGCCGCGGCTTTCTCCAAAAGCGCGACGCACTCGATGTGCGGGGTCTGGGGGAACATGTCGACCGGCTTCACTCGCACCAACTTATAACCCGCCTCGACCAATTGGGCGGCGTTGGGGGCGAGCGTGGTCGGGTTGCAGGAGACGTAGACGATCTTCTTCGCCTCGCACTCGATCACGCGGCGGATCATTTTCTGCGAGAGGCCGGCCCGCGGCGGATCGATCACGACGACGTCGGGCTTGCCGGCCTGGACCAACAGCGGCCGCACGCCGGTGCGGACGTTGGCGGCGAGGAAGTGGGCGTTGCCGATCTCGTTCAGCTTCGCGTTGCGCTCGGCGTCGGCGATCGCCTCGGGGACGATCTCCACGCCCCAGACCTCTCCGGCGCTGGCCGCCAGCGTCAGCCCGATCGTGCCGATCCCGCAGAAGAGGTCGAAGACCTTCTCATTGCCACTTAGCCCGGCGAGCTCGGCGGCGACGGCGTAGAGCCGCTCCGCCATCTCGGTGTTGGTCTGGAAGAAGGCGCCGGGGGAGATCTCCCACTTCAGCCCGCACAGCTCCTCCTTCAGGTACTCCTCGCCGAGTACGCCCGTCGGCCCATCGTTGCCGCCGGAGTCGTCGGCGACGACCGTGTGCAGGTCGACCGGGGGTTTCGGGAAGTTGCGTTGGGCGGTGACGAGGCGGGTCTGGATCTGGCCACTGCGCCGGCCCTCGCGCACGACCAGGTTGCGCAGCACGCCGCGCTTGGCGCGGTCGTCGAAGGCCGGGATCGACTCCAGCTGCGCCCAGTCGCGGACCGCGTTGCGGGCGGCGTTGCCGGCCTCGGAGGCGAGCTGGCAGTCGTCGACGTCGACGACCAGGTCCCAGCGCCCGCGAGCGTGGAAGCCGAGGATCGGGTCGCCGTCGCGGTCGCCGAAGGAGTATTCGAGCTTGTTGCGGTAGCGCCACTGCTCGTCCGCGGCGACGATCGGCTCCAGCTCGAAGCCGTCGAGCCCGCCGATCCGGCGCAGCGCCTCGTCGACCTGCTCGCTCTTGATCTGCAGCTGGCGCTCGTAGGGGAGGCCCTGCCAGGGGGCGCCGGGACAGGGCTCGCCGCCATGGCTGCAGCGGTCGGGGATGCGGTCGGCGCCGGCCCGCAGCAGCTCGACCGTGCGCGCCTCGCCGAAGCGCTTCTTCGCTTTGGTGACCTCGACCCGGACGCGGTCGCCCGGCAGGGCGCCGGCGACGAAGAGGACGAAGCCGTCCGCCCGGGCCACACCGCGCCCGCCGAAGGCGAGCGAGTCGACCTCGACCTCGAGCAGCTCGCCGCGACGGGGGCCGCGGGCCGCCGGCTTCTCGCCGGTGGCCTGCGCCATCCCTAACCGAGTTTTTTCCGCGCTCGGCGCGCTGCCTGGGTGGCCTGTTTGCGGACCGGGGCGGCCCTGCCGCCGACCTCTTTGCGGGCCTGTTTGACCAGGCGCTCCAGCTCGCCGAGCAGCGAGTCGGTCTGCTTACGGCCGCGTTTCACCAGGTCGCTGAGCATCTTCTCGGCGTCGCCACGGGTCATGCGGCCGCGCTTGACGGCGTCGTCGACAACCTCCTGCAGACGGTCGCGGCTGAGCGTGACGCTCTGCTCGAGGCTCTCGCGGAACTGGGCGACGCTCTTGTCGAGGCCGCTGGTCGCTTTGCTGCTGGCGCGTTTCGGCGCCGCTTTCCTGGCCGAAGATCTTTTGCTGCTGGCTTTGCTCGAGGCGCCTTTGCGAGGCGTCGATTTCTTCGTCGCCGCTTTCGCTTTGCTTGCCGCGCGGGCCGGGGCTTTTTTCGCTTTGGCCTTCGGTTTCGTGGCTTTCGCTTTTTTGCTGGTTTTGGCAGCTGCTTTTTTCTCGGCCATCTCGACGTGCCTCCAGAGTGAAGTTGGGCGCGGGTGCGGGTTCGACTATGTCAACTCCGCAGCATCGGTGGCTCGGCCATCGCGAATCGCGCCTGCACCGGAGCATGATCGGAGAGGCGCAGTGCGCGCCCGTCGAGTGGCAGCTCGCGCCACTCCGGCGGCCACTGGGCCGGTGCTTCGAGAACCTCGAGGCCGCGGGTGAGGAGATGGTCGATCGCCCGTGGCGCCGTCGGCGCCGCCAGGCCGAAGTCCTGGCGCAGGCGCGCGAAGACGGCCGGGTCCTCGGCCGGGCGCAGGTTGAGGTCGCCGCCGAAGAGGAGCGGCGCGGGCCCGGCGAACTCGGTGGCGGCGCGGGCGGCGCGCAGCACGTCCTCGCCGGCCAGGTCGGGGCGGTCGTTGGTCGCGTGCAGGTTGGCGACGCAGACGCCGGAGGCGGTGCGGGTCAGCGCCATCGCCCGGCGCTCGGGCTCGCCCTCGTGGATCGCCAGCTCGCGCCGCTCGGCAATGCCACCCAGTCGTCCCGGGACGCGGACCAGGGTCAGGTTGGAGCCGCCCTCGCCGGAGGCGAGCAGGTCCGGGTTCTGGCGGGCCAGCAGCCCCCGCAGCGGGCCGAGCGAGTTGCGCGAGGTCAGGACCCGGTGCGATTCCGCGCTGCAGGCGGCGGCCAGCGGTGCGGCGAAGCGGGGCGGGGACTCCTGCAGCAGGGCGACGTCCCAGGCGCTGGCGGCGAGCAGGGTCGCGAACTCGGCGGTGAGGTCGCGGTTGACCTGGACGTGGGTGTCGTTGCGCTCGTCGATCCGCAGCAGCCGCGAGCGCCAGCTGCGCAGCTCCGGGTCGGGCGGGAAATCCCGGCCGTGGAAGAGGTTCCAGGCGATCGCTGTGAACTCCACGGTCCGTAGTATCCGCAAGCTTGAAGCGGGACTTCCTCACCGGCGAAGAGTTCGGCGCCTTCGAGCTCGGCGAGCTGCTGGGCCGGGCGGCGGCGCTGAAAGCCGGCCGCGCCGAACGGGTCGGCGCCGACTCGCTGGCCGGGCGCAGCGTCGCCCTGATCTTCCAGCGCCCCTCGACGCGGACGCGGATCTCCTTCGAGGTCGGGGTCGCCGAGCTGGGGGCGACGCCGGTCGTCCTCCGCGCCGATGAGATGCAGTTCTCCCGCGGCGAGTCGGTCGGCGACACGGCGCGGGTGCTCTCGCGCTACGTCGACGCGATCGTGATCCGCTCCGGCTCCCACGAAGAGGTCGCCGAACTGGCGGCCGCCGCCGACGTCCCGGTAGTCAACGCGCTGACGCCGCTGCACCACCCCTGCCAGGCGATCGCCGACCTGCTGACCCTGCGCGAGCGCTTCGGCGACCTTGACGGTCAGCGGCTCGCCTACGTCGGCGACGGCAACAACGTCGCCCGCTCGCTGGCGATCCTCGGCGAGCTGGCCGGGGTCGAGATCGTCGTCGCATCCCCCCCCGGCTACCGGTTGGAGGAGGGCCACGGGGCGAAGCTGACCGACGACCCGCGCGCCGCCGCCTCCCGCGCCGATGCTCTTTATACGGACGTCTGGGTCAGCATGGGCGACGAGGCCGAGGCCGAGCGCCGCCGCGCCGACCTGGCGCCGTTCCGGCTCGACGGCGATCTCCTCGCCGCCGCGAAGGACGGCGCCATCGTCCTCCACTGCCTGCCGGCCCACCCCGGCGAGGAGATCACCGCCGATGTCCTCTACGGCGACTCCTCGGCCGTCTGGGACCAGGCGGAGAACCGGCTGCACGCGCAGAAGGCGCTGCTGGAGGCGCTGCTCGCCGACTAGGCGGGCGGCCGCGGACCATGTATCCACACCTCGACATCGGGCCGCTGACGCTGCAGACCTTCGGCCTCATGTTCGCGTTTGCCTTCCTCGCCGCCGGGGCGCTGATCTGGAGGCGGCTGCGGGAGATCGGCAAGCCGGTCGACTGGGCCTATGAGATGGGCTTTGCGGCACTGGTCGGCGGCGTCGTCGGCTCCCGCGTCTACTTCCTCGTCCAGAACTACAGCGAGGTCAAGGACGACCTGCTCGGCAACCTCTTCTCCGGCGCCGGGCTGGTCTGGTACGGCGGCGCCATCGGTGGCGCCCTCGCCGTGCTCGCCTGGGCTCGCTACCGCGACTTCCTCGGCCTCGCCCTGCTCGACCTGGCGGCACCGGCGCTGGCGCTTGGCTACGCGATCGGCCGCTGCGGCTGCCAGCTCTCCGGCGACGGCGACTACGGCAAGCCCTTCAACGGCTTCGGCGCGATGTCCTATCCGAACGGCACCGTCCCGACCGAGCGCTCCGTCTACCCGACCCCGGTCTACGAGACCCTGGCGATGGGCCTCGGCGCCTGGATCCTCTGGCAGCTGCGCGACCGGGTCCGGACCGGGGTCCTCTTCGCGCTCTACCTCGTCTATGCCGGGGCCGA
The DNA here is from genome assembly GCA_036513995.1 of Solirubrobacterales bacterium. Lineage (GTDB taxonomy): Bacteria > Actinomycetota > Thermoleophilia > Solirubrobacterales > 70-9 > VAYN01. The sequence goes on from DATBXZ010000157.1 coordinate 4,359, forward strand.
GCGCTTCTTGGTCGAGTTCATCCGCCGCAACGACGCGGTCGCGCTGGGGCTGACCTCGGCTCAACTGGAGAGTCTTGGCATGATGATCGCCGGCGCCATCTGGATCGCCGTCGTCACTCGCCGCCACGGTGGCATTTTCCGACCTTCTGCCGCCGTTGCGGCGCAACCCGCTGTTTAACGCGGACTGGAGCGAACGATGTCAATCGATGTTCAGAGTCAGGAGGGCCCCTCCGCGCGCACCCTCAGCGCCGTGCTCGACGCCGCCGCGGAGCGGCTGGCCGCGGCCGGAATCGAGAGCGCGCGGGGCGACGCCGAAGTGCTGGTCGCCGACGCGATGGGCGTCAAGCCGGAGCAGCTCTCGGTCGAAAGCGCCGGTGAGATCCCCACCGACGTCGCCGCCGCGATCGAGGCTCTGGTGGCGCGCCGCGCCGACCGCGAGCCGATGGCCTACGTCCTCGGCCGCGCTCCCTTCCGCGGCCTCGAGGTCGCCGTCGACGAGCGCGTGCTCTGGCCGCGCCGCGAGACCGAGCTGCTGGTCGAGGTCGGGGTCGAGCTGCCCGAGGGCGCCCGCGTGCACGAGGTCGGCACCGGCTCCGGCGCGATCGCGCTGGCCCTGCTGTCCGAGCGCCCCGACCTGCGGGTGACCGCCTCCGACCTCTCGCCGGAAGCGGCCGAAGCGGCGCGCGAGAACGCCGAGCGGCTCGGCATCCCGCTCGAGATCAGCGTCGCCACCGGCATCCCCGACGGCCTCGAGGGGATCGACCTGGTGATCGCCAACCTTCCCTACGTGACGGACTCGACCATCTTCGAGCGCTCGCCAGAGATCCAGAAGGAGCCGCGGATCGCGGTCACCGGCGCCTGCGGCGAGGACGGCCTCGGCGTCATCCGCGGCCTGATCGGGGAAACGCCCTCCGGCTGGAAGCTGGCGATGGAGCACGACACCCACCACGGCCCGGCGATGCGCGAGATGCTGCGCGACGCCACTACGCTCCAGGACTATGAAGGTGACGAGCGGGTGACTGTCGGCTTCGCTCCATGAAGCCCGACGCGGGCGACCGTTCCGGCGCCGCCAGCGAGGCGCAGCGCCGGGCCAAGGTCGAGCGCCTGCGCGCGGCCGGGATCGATCCCTATCCGCACTCCTTCGAAGGGCGCACGCACGCCGAGGAGATCCTCGCCGCCCACGACCCCGCCGAGCTGGGGGAGGGGGAGCACGACCAGTTCACCTACCGGGTGATGGGCCGGGTCACCGGCAAGCGCGGCCACGGCAAGACCGTCTTCCTCGACGTCCGCGACATCACCGGCACGGTCCAGGCCTACGCCCGCCGCGACGCGCTCGGCGAGGAGGCCTTCGCCCGGATCGAGGAGCTCGACATCGGCGACCTGGTCGGCGTCGAGGGCCCGCTCTATGTGACCAAGCGCGGCCAGGTCGCGATCGGCGTCCGCGAGTGCACGTTGTTGGCCAAGGCGCTGCTCGACCCCCCCGACCTCTTCCACGGCATCTCCGACCCCGAGCTGCGTTACCGCCAGCGCGAACTCGACCTGATGGCGAACGAGGACTCGCGCGAGGTCTTCAAGAAGCGGGCGAAGCTGACCGCGGCGATCCGCCAGCACATGAACGAGCGCGGCTGGGTCGAGCTGGAAACGCCGATCCTGCAGCGGCTGACCGGCGGCGCCGCGGCGCGCCCCTTCGTTACCCACCACAACGCGCTCGACCGTGAGCTGTTCCTGCGCACCGCGACCGAGCTCTACCTGAAGCGGGTGATCGTCGGCGGCTTCGAGAACGTCTACGAGTTCGGCAAGTTCTTCCGCAACGAGGGGATGTCGCCGCAACACAACCCCGAGTTCACGATGCTGGAGATGTTCGTGGGCGGCGCCGATTACAACGGCGTCATGGACTTCGTCGAGGTGCTGGTGGCGAGCGTGGTCGAGCAGGTGATGGGGACGACCGTGGTCGAGCGCGACGGGGTCGAGATCGACTTCGCGGCGCCCTGGCCGCGGGTGGTCCTGCGCGACGAGCTGCTGCGCGAGACCGGCGTCGACATCTACGAGGCGAGCCGCGACGAGCTGGCCGAGCTGGCCGGCGAGGACGCCGAGGAGACCGACGACTGGGCCGGCCTCGTCGACACCCTGCAGGGCAAGCTGGTCGAGCCGAAGCTGATCCAGCCCACCTTCATTACCGTGCTGCCGATCGACATCTGGCCGCTGGTCAAGGTGCACCCCGACGACCCCAAGGTCTGCGAGGCCTTCGACGGCATCGTCGGCGGCATGGAGATCGTCGGCGGCGGGACCGACATCAACGACCCGGTCGAGCAGCGCCGGCGCTTCGTCGGCCAGCGCGAACGCCAGGAGTCGGGGGCCGAGGAAGACCCCCATCCGCACGACGAAGAGTTCGTCAAAGCGCTCGAATACGGGATGCCGCCGGCCAGCGGCGTCGGCCTCGGGATCGACCGCCTGCTGATGATCATGACCGGGTCGAAGACGCTGCGCGACGTGATCATCTATCCGGCCATGAGAGAGCTGAAGAGCGACTAGAAGGCGGAGTGCAGGAGGCCGCCGTCGAGCGGGATCACGGCTCCCGTGAGATAGGCGGCGCGCTCCGAGCAGAGGAAGGCGACCAGGTCGCCGTACTCCTCAGGTAGGCCGAGGCGACCGGCGGGGACGTCGCTGCGCGCGGCCGCTTCGGCGGGGTCGAGCGAGCCGGTGTGGTCGGCGAGCCGCTCGGTCGCGAAGCGCCCGGTGGCGACGGTGTTGACGGTGATCCCCTCGCCGGCGACCTCGGTAGCGAGGGTCTTGAGGAACCCGACCGCGGCCATGCGGTGGGCGTTGGAGAGGTTGAGCACGGGGTTGGGCTCCCGCGTCGTGTTGGAGCCGACGTTGACGATCCGCCCCCAGCCGCGCTCGCGCATGCCGGGGATGACGGCGCCGGCAAGGATCCGCGGCGCCAGCACCAGCGAGCGGTAGGCGCGCTCCCACTCCTCGAGGTCGTGATCGAGGGCGCCGCCCAGCGGCGGCCCGCCGGTGTTGGTGACGAGGATCTCGACCGGGCCGAGCGTCTCGGCGACCTCGCCTGGGAGCGCGGCAAGTCGCTCCATGTCGGAGGCGTCGGCGACGAACGGAGTGGCCTCCTCGCCGATCTCGGCCACCGCTTCCTCGAGCCGCTCGAGCGAGCGACTGGCGATCGCGACCCGAGCGCCTTCGCGCGCCAGCACCGCCGCGATCCCGCGCCCGAGTCCACGACTGGCGCCCATCACCAGCGCCACCCGTCCCTCGATACCTAGATCCATCGCCCGACCCTAACGCGGGGAGCGATGCCCGGAACCCGTTGCGCGGCTAAGGTTCGCGGTGAGCGCCCGTAGCTCAGTGGTCAACGGTCCCTTACGGGGGGCCAAAGAGCGTCGGTCTTTCAAGCCGAAGGTCGCGGGTTCGACTCCCGTCGGGCGCATCGTTGTGGACGCTACTTGTGGTGCGGAATCTGGCCTCGTGAGCGGGTTTGCAGCTTTCCGAGATTGATTCTGGCAAAGGGCCAACGGAGGTCAGCGAAAGCCAGTAAAGGCCTGTTTTCGACCCGTTTCGTTCCCTTGACGTTCCCTTGAGACCGGAAGTTTCGGGTCGAAATCAGCCTTCATCGCAACCGATCCCGGCCTGGATTCTGCCAATTTAACCGGCGCCGCCACCGATCGTTGACCTCGGTGCGGCTTTCGGGAGTTCTGACCATGCCAGCGGCGAGAAGCCCTCTTCTTGTTCAGCGGCCGACCACTCGATTGACCGCGGCATTTACGACGTTGCTCTCTCGGGCCACTCTTTGGCGCCGCTTGGGTACCGATCAGTCTCGAATGATCAGCATGTGATTGGATACTCCGCGAGCTGGGGAGCGCCAGGGCAGAGGAGAGAAAAGCATGTGGTCCGACAACGAGACGGACGTCGACCTTTGCGGGTTCGAGTTCCTGGTCGACCAGCTTGAACTGGTTCTGAGAAACGATCGCATCAGGCCGGTGACTATCGGCCTCTCGGGCGAGTGGGGCTCGGGTAAGACGAGCCTGATGCGCATGGCCGGGGCGGGCCTGGCCTGCGACAACGGTTTCGTCTGCGCTGATTTCAGCCCGTGGCGCTTCGAGGATTACAACGACGTCAAATACGCCCTGATGTCGACGATCCTCGATGCTCTCGAAGCCCGGATCGACGCGACCGCAGGAATGCGCGAGCGTGTATCCGGCGCCCTCGACACTGTGCGCGGCCTCGCCACCAAGATCGGGTTGGCGCGCTCCGGGGCGATGGCGGGGGCGATGGCGCTGGGAGCCGACCCGGCGATCTCGGCCGCAGCGGGTGCGGCCGCCGAGGCGGTGGTGGCGCCGAAGCCACAAGAGGAGACGGTAGCGCCAACCTCAACCGCCGACTTCCGCAAGGAGTTCGAGACTTTGATGACCGAGCTCGGCGAGGATGTCACCGCGCTCGTCGTGTTCGTCGATGACCTCGACCGCTGCCTACCGCGGACTGTGATCGAAACCTTGGAGGCGATCCGCCTTTTCCTCCACGTCCCCAAGACGGGGTATGTGATCGCCGCCGATCCGCGCGCCGTGCGGGGCGCGATCCAGTTCCACTACCCCGAGCAGGCCGCCCGTGGGGAGGGGCTCGGAATCGACTACCTGGAGAAGATGTGGCAGTTCACGGTGACCATTCCTTCGCTCTCCGTGCCCGAGGTCGAGACCTTCGCCAACCTGCTCTTCGCCCAACTCGACCTCGACGCCAAGGGCTTCGAGGCAGTCCGCGCCCTGGCTGTCAGAAACCGGGCGCAGAATCAGCTCGCGGTCGCGCTGAATCACGGCATCGCCGAGGAGGCGCTCGGGACGATCCCGGCCGACCTCGAGGTCCACTTCGAGTTGGCGCGGCGCATCGCGCCGCAGTTGGCGCAGGGACTGCGCGGCAACCCTCGCGAGATCAAGCGCTTCCTGAACACCCTGCTGCTACGCCTCGAGACGGCGAGCAAGCGCGACATCACCCTGCAGCCCGATGCGCTCGCGAAGCTGATGATCCTCGAGGAACGCCACCTCAAAGATTTCAAGCAGCTGTTCGAGTGGCAGTTGCAGGGAGACGGCGTAGCACCTCAATTGGAGGCCGCCGAGAAGTTGGCGGCCGGCCAGAAGGTCGAGGATCCCGACGCCGACGCGGTGGACTGGTCCGACGAGAAGCGCCTGGCCGATTGGCTCCGGCTAGAGCCGTCTCTGTCCGGCGTCACGCTCAGCAGCTACTTCTCCTATTCCAGGGACAAGCTCTCGGCTGCCGCTCCGGCGTCGCGTCTGCCGGGGAGCGTCCAGGAGCTCATTCCACCGCTCCTCGGCGAAAGCGATTCCTTGCGCTCCGAGGCCAAGGCGGCGGTGCTTGAGCTCGATCCGGCCGACCGCGAGGGACTCTTCGCCGTCGCCCTGGAACGTACGGTTCGAAACCCGACCGCCGACAGCCTGCGGACGTTGGGCGAGATCGCCAAGGAGCACGATGAGTTGGTTGAGCCTTTGGTCGGTGCGATCCGTTCGATCCCATCGGTGCCGATGCCGACCGAGGCCCAGTACAAGCTGATCTTCGGCGAGGATCCCCGTTTCGCCGACATCTTCCCGAAGCCGGCTCGGCGCAGCCGGGGGCGCAACTAGACATGGGCACCTCCTCCGACTACGGCGGCGGGTCGGGCGGTCGCTGGACTCCGGCGAAATACGCTGCGACCTCCTTCTCGAAGCACGGCGGGCGCGATCGCGCCGAGCGCGCGTTGGGGCTCCTGGTCGCCGCCCTCGGGGGCGCCGGCGCCGCGACCTCGAACTCGCAGGCCGCTCGGCAGGGAGCCCGGCGCCTGGCGAGCTTTCTCTCCGCCGCCTCGGCGGAAGGCATCGACACCGCCCTGCAGGAGCGTGGACTCGGAGAGCTCGTCGGCCGACCTGCGGCCGACGTCGTCGGTGCGCTCATCGACCTCGTCGGGGGATCGGGCGAGGATCGGACCGAAGTCGCGGCTCGCGAAGCGGCTTGCGACGTACTGGAAGTCCTCGCTGAAGCTGGGGCTTATGCGGATCTGGCCGATGCGCTTCCGGATGAGGGCGGACTGGACGAGATGCTCCAGGCCTTCGTTGCCGCTTACGTCTACCGACTGCTGCTGCCTGTCTTCGTAGAGCGATTCGAGCGCCTGGAGGACGTCGACAAATCCGCAGCTCGTGACCGTGAAGTGCGTGAAACCGTGGAGGCGATCGTCGCCGCCCGCTTCGCCGACGGCACGATCAAAGCGAGCACTTGGACCTCGGACGCTGCGGACGCTCAGATCGAGGCGCTCTTTGCAGAGGTCTTCGGCTACTTGGAGGAGCGCGCTTGATTCGGGTCAGGACGCGTACCGACAGTCGCGAGGCATCGGGGCCGGCGACGATGCGCCTGCTCGACTGGTTCGGGGGCCCGGACGAGCGCACCGTCTCCTTCGGCGGCTCCTACTTCGAAGGACCGCGCCTGCCGGCGGCCGCCGAGGATCTACTGCGGTTCGCCGGCTCGGTCTACTGTGCCGACCGGATTGTGGGTCGCAGTCGTGGCGATGACCGCTGGACCCGCGAGATCACCCTCGAAGTGGGTTTTTCCCGGCCGGATAGCTGGAACGCGGCCAGTGAGGATCTGCTGGCGGCAATTCGTTTCCTCAGCGGCGACCACTGGTCGCTCCGGATTCGCAGAGGCAAAGGCGGTCTTCGGGCCGTCAGGGAGATGCCCGCCCAACAGACCTTCGAGGACTTCGACGCGGTCTGCCTGTTCTCGGGCGGACTCGATTCACTCTGCGGCGCTCTACATCTCCTCGATCAAGGCCACTCGCTGATCCTGCTCGGCCACTACGAGGCCGGGCTGGCCTCGCGTCGCCAGTCACTGCTGGCGGCCTCACTCACGGATCGATTTGGTGCCGAGCGGGTGCGCCTCCATCAGCTGCGGCTCGGCCCGGCCTCCAGCGCGTCGGGCCAGGCGCGGCCGCTCGAGAACGACAACGAGAACACGACCCGTGCCCGGTCGCTCCTCTTCATCGCGGCCGGTATCTCCTTGGCCCACGCGCTCGGCCCCGCAGTGCCCCTGTATGTGCCCGAGAACGGCTTCATCGGGATCAACGTGCCGCTGCGCGGCTCACGGACCGGATCGAGCAGCACCCGGACCACCCATCCCTGGTTCCTCGATCGCTTGCTCGCCGCCTTGCAGACTCTCGGCATCGACAATCCGATCGAGAACCCCTTCGTCCATGCGACGAAGGGCGAGGTTCTTTCGAGCGTCGACTCGGCGGTTCTGAGCGGCCTTGCGCCGACCGCCCTCTCCTGCGCCCATCCCGAGGCACTCCGATGGATCAAGGTGTCCGGGGGCAACTGTGGTTCGTGTCTCCCGTGCATAATCAGGCGGGCCGGCATGCACAAGGTAGGCCTTGACGACCCAGACGACTACGCCTTCGATCCGCTCCGGGAAGAAGGCTTCCTCGATCCGAATCGCGGTCGGGCCGCCGACGCCCTCGCGGTCTTCTCCAGTCTCCGGTCCAGTCCGGGTCCCCTCGCCATCTTCCGCAACGGGACCGTGCCCTGGAACCAAGCCAACGCCTTCCGCGAAGTCCACCGCCGCGGCCTCGACGAGCTTCGGTCGTGGATCGAAGCTCAGGGATCGAGCGAGGTGCGCGCGATGATCACGGTCAGTTGAGTGGGCGGCCAACTCTTCGTCGACTCGCATTGCCACCTGGACCAATACGCCGACCCGGAGTCGATTCTCCGTGAAGCCCGACAGCACAGGGTCGTGGTCGTAGCCGTCACCGAGTCGCCCTCTGACTTCCAGCAACAGAACGCGCGCTTCGGGACCGACCCCTTCCTCCGCTCGGCCCTCGGCCTCCATCCTCTGCGTGCGGCTCGAATGTCCGGCAGCGAGGTGGAGCGCTTCTTCTCCTCGTTGGGTCAAACGGACTACGTGGGCGAGGTAGGGATCGACGGCTCGCGGCAGGGAAAGCCGACCGAAGGCCGACAGGTCCAACTGTTCGACCGCGTTCTCGCTGAGCCCCGCGTCAAGGAAAAGGTGCTGACGGTCCATTCACGGGGTGCGGAGAAGCAGGTGGTGGACCGCATGGAGAAGGCATCGGTCCCCGGGATTCTGCACTGGTACACCGGCTCACTTTCAGTTGCTGAACGAGCTCTCGCAGCTGGCCTCTATTTCTCGGTCAACCCGCCGATGACCCGAAGCAAGGGCGGTCAGCGCCTGCTCCAACTTCTACCGGCAGACCGTGTCCTCACCGAGACCGACGGTCCCTATAGCCGAGTCGGCTCCCGCGAGAGCAGACCGACCGATCTTCCTCCGGTTGTCGAGCGTCTTGCGGGCGTATGGGGCATCGCGGCGGCTGAGGCAGCCGAGGTGGTCATCCGAAACATGGCCCGCCTCTACTCCGACGTGGCGCCGTTGGCACGTTAGCGGCCGTTCGAGTCCCATCGCGACGTGGAAAAAACCGTAGAACCGGGTTCTACCCCCGCACCGCTTGCCAGAGCCAAAAGCGCCAGCCCGGCGCCGCCGACCCCGCCCACCCACGATTGAGTGGTGGGTGACCGGGGTCGGCGGCTGGGGCTGGCAAGGCAACTGGCAAGCGGTGCGGAGGTAGAGCGGAAGTGACCGGGATGAAGTGGGGGAGAAGAAAGGGTCTGGGGGAAGAGAAAGCAACAAGAAAACAGAGAAACCGAACATGCCAATCGCACTGGGAAAAGCGAGGAGCGATTGGCCCGAAGACGAAAGCGCCGCAGCGAGCGAGAGCGAGCAGACGAAGGACGGGCTCGGCGGGCGACGAGGACGACGACGAAGTCGGGCTGGGAGCTGGCGGCGACCGCCTCGGGCACCGGGAAGCCGCACGTCGGGAGGCTCAGCAGCCGGCCGTTGGCGGGGGTGGACGAATGCTCCTAAAGCCCGCCGTTTGGTGAGGTGGAGGGGGGCCGGCTAGGGTCCAAGTCGTGATCGGACAATGAATGTCGGGGGGAGAGGGCGCGTGATGCTTCTCGGTGGGCTCTTAGGCCTGCTTCTCGTTGCGCCAGCTCCTGCCCAGGCCCGTCTTGCCTACGTCGCCAACGCGGGCTTCGGTGACGTCTCGGCGATCAACACCGAAACTGGCCAGGTCCTCGGAGAACCGATTCCCACGGACGCAGGGGCCACGGCAATTGCGCTGACGCCGGATGGGAGGTTCGCTTTTGTCGCTAACTCCTCCGCCAGCGATGTCTCGGTAATCGACACCGAGACCAACCAGGTAGTCGGTGAGTCGATCAAGGTCTCGAGCTCCGCGTTCCATACGACCGGCGTTGCGATATCCCCCAACGGTAATACCGCCTACGTCACCAGCGAGGGTGGGCTTGACCCAGGGGAGCTGACGCGCATTGACGTCGCCACCAAACAGCTCATCGGCCAGCCGCTCAAACTTGAACACGGGGCGGGCGCCGTCGCGATCGCCCCAGACGGGAGACAAGCCTACGTAATGAGCTACAGCGAATCGGGAGCGCTGTGGCTGGTCCGCTCGGGGGCTGACTCGGTCGCGAGGCGGATCGATGTGGGTGCCGGCAGACTGGGCGAGATAGCCGTGACTCCCGACGGGGCGCGCATCCTCGTCACCGACCCTGAATCAAACGGCGTCTCGGTGATCGACGCGGACACCTTCCAGATCTTGGGCCCTCCAATCGAAGTCGGGGCTGGTCCCAGAGGACTCGCGATCAGCCCGGACGGTCGCTATGCCTATGTCGCCGACGATCAGAGCGCCGCGATCTCAGTCATAGACATCGCGGCCAACCAAGCGGTCGGCGATATTCCCGTCGGCGAATTCCCGACCAGCGTCACTTTCTCCCCCGATGGCAATCGTGCCTATGTAGTCGGCGACAATCCGGGGTGGATGACCACGATCGACACCAAGACCAGGCAGGTGATCGGCGAGCCAATCGAGGTCGGTGCCCAACCCGAGGCCATCGCGGTTGTGCCCGACCAGGCGCCTGTCGCCTCCTCCAGCTCATCCGTACAGCTCGGGGTCCCCGTGGCCTTCGATGGCTTGGGCTCGAGCGATCCAGACGGGCGGGTTGCTCGCTATGACTGGAGCTTCGGCGACGGTGCGACGGCACTCGACGCTGGCCCCAACCCAGCTCACTCCTACGGTTTGCCCGGTACCTATCAGGTCGCTTTGACCGTGACCGATAACGAAGGCTGCTCGACCGCCCTGGTCTTCACCGGGCAGAGCGCCTATTGCAACGGCTCACCGCGGGCAAGCCAGGCGCAGGATCTCACCGTCTCAGCGCCCCTCCGACCAGCGATCGAGCTGGTCAAGGTCAAGCTCAACAGGCGCAAGGGCACCGCCACCATTCTCGCTCAGGTCTCCGGCTCCGGCGCTCTCGCCCTCACCGGCAAAGGCATTCTCAGGCGCAGGGTCACCTCCCACGGCCCCGGTGTCATCAGCCTGCTCCTCAGAGCCAAGGGCCGGGCGAAGAAGCGTCTTCTCAGAAGAGGAAGCGCCAGGGTCAAGGCCACGGTTGCCTTCGTCCCTGACGACGCTGGGGCGGCGCTCAGTGCAACGAGGGTGATCGCGCTAGCGAAGCGTTAGCTGTCTTAAGCGCCGTTGTCTCTTGGCCTGTAGGTCAGCTGACCGATCTGGCCAATCCTCGAGGGCACTGACTCAACGACCTCCACCGCTGGCTCTGCGGGGCCGCGAAGCTTGGCACCGGCAGGCGTTCCTGCAAGCCCCTGAAGGGGCTCCTTCGGCTCGGCCCTTCGGCCCGAGTTCCGGGATCGCCTAACCGGCGCATCGCGACCTTCGTCAAAGCCAGCGACGGAGGAGGTCCGATGTACGCCAGCACCGAGCAGGGCAGCCGCGAGCGGGTCCAGTCCCTTGCCGATCGGCTCTACAGGGATCACCACGGGCGTCTACTCGCGATCGCCCGCAGGAACGCCGCCAACGAGGCCGACGCCGCCGAAGCGCTGCACGACGCCTTCATCCTCTTCATCGAGCACTTCGACCCGAGCTGCGAGGCGCCGCCGCTGGCCTGGCTGACCCTGAAGCGGCGCTGCTGGGCGCTCTACCGTGCTCAGCATCTCGATCGCCGTGCTGGTCAGGAGGCAGCGGTGGGCTCAACCGAGCAAGGCTTCTCGATCACCGCCATTCCTGCCAAGACGGCCGGCGTCGAGGAGTCCATCGAGCGGGCCTCGTCGGTCCTCGAGGCCCGCGAGCAGCTGGCCTACTTAAAGCCGGCCGAGCGCTTGGCGCTCGGCCTCTTTGCCGCCGGCTGCAGCTACGCCGAAATCGGCCAGATGAACGACTGGACGTTCACGAAAGTCGACCGCTGCCTCAAGGAGGGGCGGGCGGCGCTGCGCGAGATGGCGACTGGGTGACGTCCAATTGCGCTACCCGGGCGCTGCTGCCCTTTGCGGCCGGGCTGAAGGCTCGCCCACCAGATGCTGCACCGCATACGCCCGCCACGGCCTCCAGCGCTCGGCCAGCGCGGTGGCGCTGCTCGGCTCGGTGCCCTGCCCCATCCTCTCCAGCGCCCGGCGCACCCCCAGGTCGGTCGAGAGGAAGGCGTCGGGATCGCCGAGGGCGCGCAAGACTTCACCTCCCGCCGCTTCCTCCCCGACGGTCGCCGTGACCGCTCCTTCGGCGAAGGCGGCGTCTGGCACACCGACCCCCCCGGTTCCCAGAGCCTCGCCCGCGCCGCCGTCACTCAGCCGGACGGCAAGGTCGTCGCCGGCGGCTGGATCCAGATCGAACGCGGCGGTGGCAACGGTCCCGGGAACACCGCGATGATGCTGACTCGTTATCGATAGCCCGTGGCGCGCCACCGCGACGATCGCGCCACGGGAGGTCTCGTGAGGCATGGGAGGATGCCGAGAATGGTGTCCACCAGAGCTTTCCTGCTCTGTTTCCTGGCCTTCTTCGCGGTCACGGCGCTCGCAGTTGCCGCGACACCTACCGGCCCGGATCTCACCGCGGTCTCGGCGCCGGCCCTCCCCGCCGAAGCTTCGGCGCGAGAGGCGGGGATCGTCGATCTCGCCCCCGGTTCTGGATCGACCGTCTACGGGGCGCTGGCGAGGCAGGGGACCGGCGGCGGTTACTTCGGCGTCGTCGCGCTCGCAGGCGGCGAGACCCCC
>DATBXZ010000158.1:0-5837 GCA_036513995.1 Solirubrobacterales bacterium
CCTCGAGCCCGGCATGCACAAAATGGCGCAGCCGGTGAAGCTCTCCTACGTCGGGCCGTTCTTCCGCCACGAGCGTCCCCAGGCCGGCCGTTACCGCCAGTTCCACCAGCTCGGGATCGAGTCGATCGGGACCGCTTCGCCGCTCGCCGACGCCGAGGTGATCATGCTGCTGTCCGACCTGCTCGGGGAGCTCGGCGTGCCCGGGGTGGTGCTGCGGCTGGGGAGCCTCGGCTCGCTCGACGCGCGCGCCGCCTACCTGGAGGAGCTGAAAGCGCACCTGCACGCGCACGAGGGCGAGCTGAGCCCGGACGTGAGGGAGCGCATCGACATCAACCCTCTGCGCGCCTTCGACTCCGACGACGATGGCGTGAAGGGCGTGATGGCGAGCGCGCCGACGATCCTCGAGGCGCTCTCCGGCGAGGACGCCGAGCACTTCGCCGAGGTGCGGGCGCTGCTCGACGCCGCCGGGATCGCCTATGAGCTCGACCCGACCCTGGTGCGCGGCATCGACTACTACACGCGGACGATCTTCTCCTTCGTCTGCGACGCGCTCGGCGCGCAGTCGGAGATCGGCGGCGGCGGGCGCTACGACGGACTGATCGAGCAGCTGGGCGGGCCGGCGACCCCGGCGGTCGGCTGGGCGGCCGGGATCGAGCGGATCCTGCTGGCGCTGGACGAAGCGGAGGAGGCGCCGGGGCGGGATGCCTTCGTCGCAATCGCCGACGAGGGGCAGCGGGGGCGGGCGATGGCCCTCGCGGTCGAGCTGCGCCACGCCGGTCTCTCGGCCGAGATCGACCTCGCCGGCCGCGGGCTCAAGGGCCAGCTCAAACACGCCAACCGGATCGGCGCCCGTCGCGTCCTCATCCTCGAGCCCGACGGCTCCGCGCAGCTGCGCGACATGGAGACCGGAGAGCAGCGCCCGGCCGACCCCGGCAACCTTGTCGACGAGATGACCGGAGGAGAGTCTTGAACGAGGCAGAGAGCACCCTCTACGCTGCCGGCGCGACGCCGTCGCTGCGTCCCAACGCGTACCGGGACACGTGGTGCGGCAAGGTCCTCGGCGACCGGGTCGACTCCGAGGCCCGGGTCGCCGGCTGGGTCCACCGCCGCCGCGACCACGGCGGCCTGATCTTCATCGACCTGCGCGATCGCACCGGCATCGTCCAGCTCGTCTTCCACCCCGACAGCTCCGGCGCGGCGTTCGAGACGGCGCACAGGCTGCGGGCCGAGGACGTGCTGACGGCGTCCGGGAGCGTGGTCCGGCGCTCGGCCGAGACGGTCAACCCGGAGCTGCCGACCGGCGAGGTCGAGCTGAAGGTGGCGAGCGCCGAGCTGCTCGCCGACGCCGAGACGCCGCCGTTCCAGATCGAGGGCTTCTCCGGCGAGGTCGGCGAGGACGCGCGGCTGCGCCACCGCTACCTCGACCTGCGCCGCGAGGGCATGCGCGAGGCGCTGATGCTGCGCCACCGGGTGACCGCGGCGATGCGCGAGTTCCTCGACGCCGAGGGCTTCGTCGACGTCGAGACGCCGGTGCTGACCCGCTCCACCCCGGAGGGCGCCCGCGACTTCCTCGTCCCCAGCCGCCAGCAGCAGGGCTCCTTCTACGCGCTGCCGCAGTCGCCGCAGCTGTTCAAGCAGCTGCTGATGGTGGCCGGGTTCGAGCGCTACTACCAGGTGGCGCGCTGCTTTCGCGACGAGTCGACGCGAGCCGACCGCCAGGCCGAGTTCACCCAGCTCGACGTCGAGATGTCCTTCGTCGACGGCGAGGACATCATCGCCGTCAACGAACGCTTGCTGGCGCATGTCTTCGAGCGCGCCGGCGGCCCCGAGATCGAGCTGCCGATGCAGCGCATGTGTTACGACGAGGCGATCGGGCGGTTCGGCACCGACCGCCCCGACCTGCGCTTCGGGCTGGAGCTGGTCGACCTCGGCGACGCCCTGCGCGAGACCGAGTTCAAGGTCTTCCGCTCGGTCCTCGACGGTGGCGGCTCGATTCGTGGCATCAACGCCGGCCGCCGCGAGCTGCCGCGCTCGGAGCTCGACAAGCTGATCTCCCGCGCCCAGGAGCTGGGCGCGAAGGGCCTGGTCTGGGCCTTCCGCGAGGGTGAGGGCTGGCGCTCGCCGACCGCGAAGTTCCTCAGCGCGGCGGAGCTGGCCGACCTCAACCAGCGGCTCGGCGCCGAGGAGGGCGACCTGCTGCTGCTGGTTGCCGACCAGCGCTCCGTAACCGACGCGGTGCTGGGGCAGATGCGGATCGACCTGGCCGAGCGCTTCGGGATGATCGACGAGGACGACCACAAACTGGTCTGGATCGTCGACTGGCCGCTGATGGAGTGGAACGCCGAGGAGCAGCGCTGGGACTCGCTGCACCACCCGTTCACGGCGCCGGCGGGGGAGTTCGACCCGGAGGACCCGGGCGCGGCGCGTGCCGTCGCCTACGACGTGGTCTGGAACGGGCAGGAGCTCGGCGGCGGCTCGATCCGCATCCACGACGCCGCGGTCCAGCAGCAGGTCTTCGCCGCGCTCGGGATCGACGCCGAGACGGCCGAGGCACGTTTCGGCTTCCTGCTCGAGGCGCTGCGCTACGGCGCCCCGCCGCACGGCGGCATCGCCTACGGCGTCGACCGCATCGTCCAGCGTCTCAGCGGCGCCGAGACGATCCGCGACGTGATCGCCTTCCCCAAGACGGCATCGGGCTTCGACCTGCTGGTCGGCGCCCCGGCCCCGGTCGACGAGGTCCAGGTGCGCGACCTCGGCATCTCCCTCCACCAGCGCAAGCTCGCCGGCCACTGATGGGCCCGCGGCGGTCGACCTCCCAGGCGAGTTGATGGGCCTCCGGGACTGGCTTCCACGCAGGTGGCGCCCGGCTCCCGGACCCGGCCAGACACCCGTCTTCGTCGACGACCCCAGCTTCGACAGCTGGGAGGTGGTGCGGGACTTCGCCGACCTGCGGACGGCGCGGGCCTGGCACCAGGCGCTGGTCGAGGCCGGCATCGAGGCGGTGCTGACCGCCGACTGGCCGCTGGATCGCTTCGGCCACGGCGACATCGCCCTGCGCGTTCCCCCCGATCGCTGGAGCGAAGCCGAGATGCACCTCTCCAATCTCGACACCGACGAGTTCTGAGCCTTCCCTGGCCGCGTCCCGAACGGCGCCTCCGCCGGCGCCCACGGTGGTACGGTTGAGCCGAGGCTCGAGCCCGTACGAGAGCCGTCTCACCGTTTGACCCAACACAAACGGCGCGGGAGCCGGGAGTCTCCGGGCCCTTTGGGGCCAGGAGCAGGCACCCACCTTCACTTGAAGGGATCAAAGCCAGAGGCGGCAACGGCGGGCTGGGGCCTCTTTTTGCTCGCCTCTGCGGCCAGGCCCCCGGCCTCCTACCCTGTAGCCATGGACCGGGAGCTGTTCGAGAACTACCTGAGCGACGAGAGCCGGCGGGGTGCTGCGGTCGATGGCGCCTTCACCGGCGCCGCCGGGGGCGCGGCCTGCGGCGACCTCGCGCGGGTCTCGTTCCTGATCGAGGACGAGCGGATCGCCTCGGTCAGCTTCGACGCCGAGGGCTGCGGGGCGACGGTGGCCGCCACAGCCGCGGTTGCCGAGATGGTCGACGGGGCGCCGGTGCTGGAGGCGGCCGCGATCGACATCGCCGCGATCGACGCCGCGATCGGCGGGCTGACCCCGGCCATGCGTCACGCCGCCCAGCTCGCCGCCGACGCCCTGCATCGGGGCCTCGCCGGCGCCGCCGCTTCGTCCCGGCGCCTGGCGCCAACCGCCAAACGCGAGCGCGTCGCCGTGGCCATGTCCGGCGGCGTCGACAGCGCGGTCGCGGCGCTGCTGGAGCGCGAGCGCGGCGCCGACGTGGTCGCAGTCACGGTCAAGCTCTGGGCCGATCCCGACACCGACGGGGCCAAGGCCTGCTGCTCGCCGGAGGCCGTGCTCGGCGCCCGCGGGCTCGCCCACTCGCTCGGCATCCCGCACTTCACCCTCGACCTCGAGGAGGAATTCCGCCGTCGCGTCGTCGGCCGCTTCATCGACGGCTACGCCGCCGGCAGCACCCCCAACCCCTGCGTGCTCTGCAACGGCGAGGTGCGGATCGCCGCGATGGTCGATCTCGCCGAGCGGCTCGGCGCCGACCGCCTGGTCACCGGCCACTACGCCCGCATCGTCGAGGATGCCGACGGGCCGCTGCTCGCCTCCGCGGTCGACGAGGCCAAGGACCAGAGCTACATGTTGGCGGCGCTGCCGCCGCAGCTGCTCGGCCGGCTCTCCTTCCCGCTGACCGAGCTGACCAAGCCCGAGGTGCGGGAGATCGCCACTCGACACGGCCTCACGGTCGCGAAGAAGCCCGAGAGCCAGGACCTCTGCTTCCTCGCCGGCCAGGGCAAGCGCGGCTTCCTGCGCCGCCACGGCGGCCTCGCCGACGACGATGGCGCCGTGCTCGACAGCTCCGGCCGCACCGTCGGCCGCCACCGCGGCCATCACAACTTCACCGTCGGCCAGCGTCGCGGCATCGGCGTCTCCGCACCGGAGCCGCTCTACGTGGTTGCCACCGATGCCGCCGCCAACACGGTCACCGTCGGCGGCCGGGCCGAGCTCGAAACCCGCCGCGTCCACGTCCGCGACGCGATCCTGCACCGCGACGGCGCCCGCGTCGACGCGGTCCGCCTGCGCTACCACTCGCGCGCCCTGCCGGCCTCGATCGGCGCCGCCGGGCCGGGGCGGCACGAGGCCCTCGAGGTCGAGCTGGGCGAGGAGTTCGTGGGCGCCTCCCCGGGCCAGACGGCGGTGCTGCTGGAGGGCGAGACGATCGTCGGCCACGGCACGATCGCCGCTGCGGCCTGAGCATCGCGACCGGCCCCGCGGCCTTCCGGCCCGCAAATATTTAGGCTCCCTCACATGAAGGCCCAGGAGATCCGCCGCACCTATCTCTCGTTCTTCGAGGAGCGCGGTCACAGAATCGTCCCCTCGGCCTCGCTGGTGCCCTCCGCACACGACCCCTCGGTGCTGCTGACCACCGCCGGCATGCAGCCCTTCAAGCCCTACTTCCTCGGCCGCGAGAAGCCACCGGCGCCGCGCCTCGCCGACGTCCAGAAATGCTTCCGCACGACCGACATCGAAGAGGTCGGCAACACCGCCCGCCACCTCACCTTCTTCGAGATGCTCGGCAACTGGAGCTTCGGCGACTATTTCAAGGCGGAGTCGATCCCCTGGGGCTGGGAGCTCTCCACCCAGGGCTTCGGGATGGACCCGGAGCGGATCTGGGTCACCGTCTTCGGCGGCGACGAGGAGCTGGGGCTGGGGCCCGACGAGGAGGCGATCGAGATCTGGCACGGCGTCGGCGTGCCGGACGAGCGGATCGTCCGGCTCGGCCGCGAGGACAACTTCTGGCAGGGGGGGCCGACCGGGCCCTGCGGTCCATGCTCGGAGCTCTATCTCGACCGCGGCCCCGAGTTCGGCGCCGACGGCGAGCGGCCGGGCGACGACACCGACCGCTTCCTCGAGTTCTGGAACCACGTCTTCATGAGCTACGACCTTGCCGAGGACGGCAGCCTCACCGAGCTGCCGATGCGCAACATCGACACCGGCATGGGGCTGGACCGGATGGCGGCCATCCTCCAGGACGTGCCCTCGGTCTACGAGACCGACCACGTGCGGCCGTTGATCGACCTGGCCGAGGAGCTGACCGGCCACGGCTACGAGGAGGGCGGCGCGGTGACGCGGGCGATGCGGATCGTCGCCGACCACTCGCGCGGGGCCGCCTTCCTGATCGCTGACGGCGTCGTCCCCTCCAACGAGGACCGCGGCTACATCCTGCGGCGGATCATGCGGCGGGCGATCC
>DATBXZ010000159.1:0-4808 GCA_036513995.1 Solirubrobacterales bacterium
CTCGGAGATCGACGTGTGGGCGAAGAGCCCGAACGGGCGCAGGGTCGCGACCACGATCATGAAGATCAGCGTCAGCCCGGCGAGGAGGATGTTCAGGGCGATCTCGTTCGGCGTCTTGCGCCGCGAGGCGCCCTCGACCAGGGCGATCATCCGGTCGAGGAAGGATTTGCCCGGCTCCTGAGTGATTTCGACGACGATCCGGTCCGAGAGCACCTTGGTGCCGCCGGTGACGGCACTGCGGTCGCCGCCCGCCTCGCGGATCACCGGCGCCGACTCGCCGGTGATCGCCGACTCGTCGACCGAGGCGATGCCCTCGATCACGGTGCCGTCGCCGGGGATGCCCTCGCCGGCCTCGACCACGACGACGTCGCCGCGGACCAGCTCGGCTGCCGACTTTTCGCCGCCGTCTCGCATCTTCGCGGTCGCCTCGGTGCGCATCGCCCGTAGGCTCGCCGCCTGGGCGCGCCCGCGTCCCTCGGCCAGAGCCTCGGCGAGGTTGGCGAAGACGACCGTCAGCCAGAGCCAGATGCTGACGCTGAAGGTGAACCAGGAGGGCTCGTGGCCGCCGCCGAGCGGGCTGCCGCCGAAGAGCTGGATCAGCCAGGCGACGGTGGTGATCGAGGCACCGATCTCGACCACGAACATGACCGGGTTACGGACCTGGACGCGGGGGTCGAGCTTGCGCACCGACTCCCACAGCGCCGGGCGGAAGATCTCCGGGTCGAACAGCGAACGGGCCTGGGTTTCGGAGGTCATTCGACGGGCGCTTCCTTGTCGAGGGCGATGTTGAGCTCGAGGACGTTGACCCCTGGCTCACCGAGCAGGCCCAGGAAACGGCCGTCGGTGTTGGCGGAGATCAGGTCTTCGACCTGGCTGAGGGGAAGGTGGCGAACGGCGGCGACGCGGTGGGCCTGGATCCGCGCGTTGGCATCGGAGATGTGGGGGTCGACTCCGGAGGCGGATTGGGTGACCGCATCGACCGGGACGTCTTCGCTGGTCAGCGATCTGTCGAAGGGCTTCTCGAGCTGCAGATAGGCCTTCAGGTATTCGCGGACTTCTTCGCGCGCTTCGACGCTGTTGGGAGCGGCGTTGCCGAAGAAGGTGACGTTGCCGCTGTATTCGGTCGCCGAGGGCCGTGGGTGGAAATAGGCCCTGCCCTTGAATTCCTGGCCGATCAGGCTGGAGCCGACGACCCTGCCCCCGGCCTTGACCAGGGAGCCGTTGGCCTTGCCGGGAAACACGACCTGAGAGATGCCGGTGATTGCCAGCGGGTAGGCGAGGCCGAGGAAGACCGTCATCAAGACGATCGCGATCAGCCCCGTCTTCAGGTCCTTCCACATCAGAACAACCTCGTGGTCAGGCTCTGGACGACCGGTCCGAGCAGGAGGGCCGGGAAGAAGGTGAGGGCGCCGACCAAGATCACGATCCCGATCAGGAGGACGACGAAGGTCGGGTTGTCGGTGCGCATCGTCCCGAGGCCGGCCGCCGAGACCTTCTTGCCGGCGAGGGCGCCGGCGACGCCGAGGACGAAGAGGATCGGCAGGAAGCGGGCTCCGATCATGACCATGCCGCCGAGCAGATCGGCGAAGCTGATCCCGTAGGCGCCGACGTTGCCGGGGGCGTGGGGCTGGATGAAGCCGGTATAGCCGGCCAGGGCGGAGCCGTTGTTGTTGGCCTGGGAGAGGTAGGCGTAGAGGGTCTCGGAGAAGCCCTGCGGGTTGATGCCGGCGTAGATCGAGCGCGTCCCCAGTCGGGTCGCCGAGGCGAGGCCGGAGGAGAGCAGCACCGCCAGCGGCGTCACCAGGACGCCGAGGCTGACCAGCTTGATCTCGCGCGCCTGGATCTTCTTGCCGAGGTACTCGGGGGTGCGGCCGACCATCAGGCCGCCGATGAAGACCGCCAGCAGGACATAGAGGAGCATCGAGTAGAGGCCGGTGCCGACGCCGCCGAAGACGACCTCGCTGAAGCTGAGGTTGGCGAAGGGCACCGCCTGGCCGAGCCCGGTCAGCGACTCGAAGGCGGCGTTGACCGCCCCGCAGGAGGTGACGGTCGTGACCGCCGTCCACAGCGAGGAGCCGGCGATGCCGAAGCGCTGGTCCTTGCCCTCCATGTTGCCGCCGGTGGAGCCGCTGAAGGCGTGGGTGTGCAGGCCGGCGGCGTGCTGGGCGACGGTGCCGTGCTGCTCGGCCATGTAGACGACGGCGACGCCGGCGATGAAGAGGACGAACATCGCCGCGAAGATCGCCCAGCCCTGGCGCTGGCTGCCGACCATGCGCCCGTAGGTGTAGGTGAGGCTGGCCGGGATGACCAGGATCAGCAGCATCTCGAAGAAGTTGGTCAGGCCGCTCGCGTTCTCGAACGGGAAGGCGGAGTTGACGTTGAAGAAGCCGCCGCCGTTGGTGCCGAGCTCCTTGATCGCCTCCTGCGAGGCGACCGGGCCCTGGCCGAGGAACTGGGTGCCGCCGGCGAGGGTGTGGACCAGCGAGGTATCGCCGAGGTTCTGGATCACGCCCTGGGAGACGAGGAAGAGGGCGCCGATAACCGAGATCGGCAGCAGGATGTAGAGGAGGATGCGGACCAGGTCCTGCCAGAAGTTGCCGAGCTCGCGGCCGCTGCGGGCGACGATGCCGCGGATCAGGGCGACGACGACGGCGATCCCGACCGCCGCGGAGACGAAGTTCTGGACCGTCAGCCCGGCCATCTGGGCGAAATAGGTAAGGGTGGTTTCGCCGCCGTAGAACTGCCAGTTGGTGTTGGTGACGAAGGAGGAGGCGGTGTTGAAGCTGAGGTCCCAGGGGCCGGAGTGGAAGCCCTGAGGGTTGAAGGGCTGGCTCCCCTGGGTGCGGAGGATCAGGTAGAGGGCGACCCAGGAGAACAGCGAGAAGACGATCACGCTGCGGGCGTAGGCCTTCCAGTCCTGGCCCTCCGCGTCGGGCCGCACGCGCAACACCCTGTAGGTGAGGCGCTCGATTGGTCCGACGACAGGACTGAGGAGCACCCGCTGGTTGGTGAAGACCCCCGCCATGTAGATGCCGACCGGTTTGATCAGGGCGACCAGCACGACGACGAAGACCGCGATCTGGAGCCAGCCCTGAGCCATCTAGAGCTTCTCCCCGCGCAGCAGCGCGTAGATCAGGTAGAGGCAGACCAGCGACGAGACGACCAAGCCGAAGATGTCGGCGCCGGTAACGGTGGCGAGGGTCAGGCTCATACCCGGTCGATCAGGTCGATCGCCCAGTAGAGGAGGGCGAAGATGGCAAGGGCGATCGCCACCGCGAAGGCGTCGGCGAGGAGACCGCCGCCGCCGGGAAAGATGTCCGCGAGGAAGAGCACGAATCGATCATGCGCCCGACCCCGTCAAGGCCGCATGAACTTCGGCGACCGCCGTATACAGGTTTTGTGAAGGCCGCTAGGCGGCGAAGCGGTAGCCGACGCCGGGGTCGGTGAGGACGTACCTCGGCCCGTCCGGCGGCTCGATCTTGCGGCGCAGGTTGGCGACGTGGGCGCGCAGGACCTGGAAGTCGTCTTCGTACTCGACCCCCCAGACCGCGACCAGGAGGGCGCGGTGGGTCATCAGCCTGCCGCGGTTGCGGGCCAGCTCGCGCAGCAGCCCGAACTCGGTCGGGGTCAGGTGCACGGGCTCGCCGTCACGCAGCACGCTGCGGGCGGCGAGGTCGAGCTCGAGCCCGTCGGCGACGATCTTCGGCTCCGCCTCCTCGGGCTGGGCGCGGCGCAACACCGCCTCCAGCCGGGCGACCAGCTCGCGCGGGCCGAACGGCTTGGTCACGTAGTCGTCGGCGCCGGCCGCCAGCGCCTCGACCTTGCGGTCCTCCTCGCCGACAGCGGAGAGGACGAGGATCGGCATCCGGCTCCACTCGCGCAGCCGCCGCGTCACCTCGACCCCGTCGAGGTCCGGCAGCATCAGGTCGAGGATCGCCGCCTCGGGCGGTTTGACGGCGGCGCGGTCGAGCGCCTCCTCGCCGGTGCTGGCGGCGACCGCCTCGTAACCGGCGTCGCGCAGGATCACCTTCAGCGCCCGCAGGATCTGCGGCTCGTCGTCGCAAACGAGGATGCGGGGCAGGTCGCTCACCCCGGGCCCTCCCCGGACAACTCGAAGCTGACCACGAAGCTGCTGCCCTGCCCCGGCAGCGACTCGACCGCGATCTCGCCGCCGTTGGCCTCGACGAACCCCTTGGCGATCGCCAGTCCAAGACCGGTGCCTCCGCCGGAGCGGTAGAAGGGCTCGAAGATCCGCTCGCGCTCCCCCTCGGGGATGCCGGGGCCGCGATCGACGATGCGGACCACGACCCGCGGCCCGACCTGGCGCGAACGGACCAGGACCGGCTGGCCCTCGCCGTGGATGACCGCGTTCTCGAGCAGGTTGGCGAAGGCGCGTTCGAGCTGGGTCGGGTCGGCTCCGAGCGGCGGCAGCTCCGAGTCGAGCGCCAGCCGCACCGGCTCGCCGCGGGCCCCGAGCGAGTGCCGGGCCGCCTCCAGCAACCCCGAGAGGTCGATCGGCTCCCGCCGCGGCTCCGCGTGCCCGGTCTGCAGGCGCGAGACGTCGAGCAGGTTCTCGACCAGGCGCGAGAGCCGCTGGCCCTGCTCGACCACGGCGTCGCTGAGCTCGTGGCGCTCCTGCGCCGTGACGCTGGGCGAGTCGAGGGCGGCACCGGCGGCGATGATCGAGGTCAGCGGCGTCCGCAGGTCGTGGGAGACGGCGCGCAGCAGCGCCGTCTTCAGCTCGTCGGAGCGGCGCAGCGCCTCGGCCTCGATCACCTCCGCCTGCATCCGCTCGCGCTCCGCCTCCA
>DATBXZ010000160.1:0-2651 GCA_036513995.1 Solirubrobacterales bacterium
TTGCCGGCCCAGTGCTCGGTGTAAATCGGGTTGTCTTTGACCGAGGCGTCGAGCCAGAGGCCGTAGCCGTCCTCTTCGCCATGGTCGAAGGTCGCCTCGAGCTCTTTGCGGCGGCCGCGCCCACCGCGGCGCCCGCGGCGACGGCGGCGTTTCGGGCGGCCCTCGCCGGAGCCGGACTCGGAGCCCTCGCCGGACTCGTCTCCGTCCTCATCGTCCTCGTCCTCCTCGACATCCTCCTGCTCGGCCGCGGCGGCCTCGATCTCGGCTTCGATCTCGTCGCGGAGGTCGATTTCGCTCGAGCCGGCGTTCTCGTCGTCGGCGGAGAGGTCGTACTGCTTGCGGAACTCGCGCAGCTCGGTGGCGCTGATTTCCAGCTGGTGGGCGATCCAGGCGTCCGTCCGTCCCTGGTGCACCCAGGCGCGGATCTGGTTTAGCTGCGGCTTCAGTGAGCGTCGGGCCATCGGCGGGCGAGTCTATTCAAGAGGGACGGTCGTTCGCGGCTAGGCCATCAGAAAGGCCAGCGCCTCGAACATCGCGACGACGACGACGACGACGGTCACGGTCAGGCAGACGGCGAGGACGCTGAAGCGAACCTTGCTCTCCTGCTCGGTGCGGTTGATTTTGCGCGCCCGCGAGCGATTGGCGGCGCGCCTGCGCAGCTGCTCGCGCCGGCGGCGCTCAAGTGAAGTCTCCTGCTCGAAGGCGTTCTCGAACTGGGAGATGCTCTGTCGCATTCTCATAGAGGACTGGTCCAAAAGGACCGCGGGGCACCGTAGCAAAGCTGCAAGGGACGGTTCATGGCCGGCAGCCGTCCCAGAGGCCACGGCCCGTCCTCGCCGCCTTCAGCTCCAGGCGCCGGAAAAGCGCTCTGTGGAGCGTGTTCGGGGGGATCGCCAGGGTCCGCGCCAGGCCCCGCCGGACCAGTTCCGCGTTGACGAACCTGTGACCGATGTACACGTAGGCGAGCAGGCGGTCGTAGACGTCGCGGCGCTCGACCCCGAAGACCAGCCGCACCCGCCTGCCCTCGACCAGGCGGCGGTCGAAATCGGAGGCGCGATGCCCGAAGCACTGCACCGGCGTGCCCGGCTTGACCGTCTCCGGCGTGTCGACGCCGATGTAGCGGACGTCCTCCAGCGCATCGCCGATGCGCGCTTCGATCGTGTCGCCGTCGACCGCGCGGACCACGTACGCCCGAGCGCCGGCGGGCTCCGCGGCTGGCGTGACAACCTCCTCCCAGGGCCGCAGCAGCACGGCGGCGGCGATCAGCAGCAACGCCACGCTGCCGATCCAACCGTTGCCTCGAGTGCCTCTCCACACCTGCTCTTAAGGGCAGGTGGGCCGAAACGCTCCCCCGGCGGAGACTGGAGGGGCTAGGGAGTGCGCCGCACGTTGGAGAGCAGCGTCTCCTTGATCTGGCCGACGATCTCGATCGCCTCGTTCCACTCGCGCTGCCAGACGTTGCGGCCGAAGATGACACCGGAACCGCCCGCCTCCATCACCTCGCGGGTGTTGGTGAGGACGGTCTCGTCGTCGGTCTTGGAGCCGCCGGAGAGGACGACCAGTGCCCGGCCGGCGGATTCGACGCACTGGCGGATCGCCTCGGCCTGGTCGACCTGCATCTCGTTGTAGGGCGCGGGAGCGTCCTTGTCCTTGGCTGGGTCGATCTTCGGCATGTTGAGCTTGACGATGTCGGCGCCCATCTCCATCGCCATCCGCGCTGCGTAGTCGATCGCGTAGAAGGAGTTGGCCGTGCCCTTGGCGTCGACCGCTTCGCCGCGCGGGTAGGACCAGACGACCAGCGGCATCCCGAAGCGATCGCAGTCCTGGCGAACCTGGCGCAGCTGGGCGAGGTCCTCGTCCTGGCGCGGCGAGCCGACGTAGAGCGTGTAGCCGATCGCGTCGGCGCCGAGCCGGACGCCGTCCTCGACGCTCGAGTTGCAGGAGGAGAACGACTTCGCCGAGGAGGGAATGTCGGTCTTGCCGTTGACCTTGAGGATCAGCGGCACCTGGCCGGCGTAGTCGGGGTAGTACTTCTCCGCCATCCCGATCTGGCAGGCGAGGGCCGAGTAACCGGCCTCGGCGGCAAGCCGGAACTGGTAGTCGGGGTCCTTCGAGGCCGGGTTGGGGAAGAAGTCGCGGGGCCCGTGCTCGATCCCCTGGTCGATCGGCAGCAGCATCAGGGTTCCGTTGCCGGGACCGAACTCGAACAGCAGCCGGTGCAGTCGGGCACGTTTGCCTGGCGGCAGGGTCGCAAGCAGCGATTTCTGCTCGGTCAGACTCTTCAGCTCCACGTAAATTCCTCCTCGAGACGGGTGTCCCGGGAGTATGCCACCAGCAAACGGGCACGTGGTGCAGGACGAGGGGGTTATTCTCGATGGACTATGAGCGAGACTGAGCTCAGCGTCATCTGCAAGAACTGCGGCTCCGAGGTCAGTCCCTACGTAACCGAGTGCCCCTACTGCGGCACCAGGCTGCGGAAGCGGGCGCCGAAGCTGGAGCGTCGCGACGGCGCCCTCGAGGCGCAGCGGCCACGCCGCCGGCGGCGACCGCGCCTGAGCCGGCGCCAGGCGAGCGACTCGGCCAAGCCCTTTCGTCCCTACGCGACCGTCGCCGTCATCCTCGCCTCGGCCGCCCTGCTGCTGATCAAGCTG
>DATBXZ010000161.1:0-2029 GCA_036513995.1 Solirubrobacterales bacterium
CGCGGCGACGCCGAAGGCGCCGAGCATCAGCGCCGGGCCGCTGACCAGGACGTCGTAGAGGACGCCGGTGGAGAGGTGGTCGTGGCCAAGCAGCGCCACCGTCAGCGGGTAGCCGAGGTAGGTGGTGTTGGCGACGAGGACCGAGCAGATCACTGCGCCGGTCTGCGGGCTGGAGAGCTTCAGGATCCGGCTCGCGACGAACCAGGTCAGCATCCCCACCAGCGCCAGGTTGACCAGCGCGATCCCGATCCCGAGACCGTTGTCGAAGCTGATCGAGGCGGAGGCGAGGTTGAAGAAGATCACCACTGGGACCAGCGCGTAGAGGATCACCAGCAGCGATTTGCGTGCGGCGGCCACGGCGGCTTCCGGGTAGCGGCGCTCCGACCAGACGCCGGTGCCGGCCCCGAGCACGATCAGGAGGGTGGTGAGGAGGACGCCCATCGCGGGCCAGTCTGACGGTGTCTAGCCGAACAGCGAGGCGCCGGCGTGAGCGGCGAAATCGACCAGCGGCTGCGGGATGACCCCGAAGAAGACGGTTGCCGCGGCGGCGAGCAGCGCCGGCCCGACCAGGTACCAGCGGCGCCCGGCCCCGGGGTCGATCGGATCGGCCTCCGGTGAGGCGCCTGCGATTGCCGGGGCAACGCCGGCGACGCTTTCGGTGCCGGGCCGCATCCACATCGCCGCCACCACCCGCAGGTAGTAGGCGATCGAGATCATCGTCCCGACCGCGATGAAGACCGCCAGCCAGGTGTAGTCGCCTTCGACCAGGGCCTCGATCAGGTAGAGCTTGCCGATGAAGCCGACGGTCGCCGGCATCCCGGCCAGGGCCAGCATCGCGATCGTCAGCGGCCAGGCCAGCAGCGGCCGCTCGGCGCCGAGGCCCTGGACCGAGCGGATCGAGTCGCCGAACGGCGTTTCGCGCTCGCGGGCGACGATCACGGTGAAGGCGGCGAGGTTCATGAAGGCGTAGCCGGCGAGGTAGAAGACCAGCGAGCTGACCCCGGCCTCGGAGGCGACGACGATGCCGCCGAGCATGTAGCCGGCCTGGGCGACGCCGGAGTAGCCGAGCATCCGCTTCAGCGAGTCCTGGCCGAGCGCGCCGACGTTGCCGACGACGATCGAGATCGCCGCCAGGACCGCAAGCGCCGGCTGCCACTCGCTCACCTGGGGGCCGAGGGCGACGTCGAAGAAGCGCAGGAAGACGGCGAAGGCGGCGGCCTTGGTCGCCACCGCCATGAACGAGGTGATCGGCGTCGGCGCCCCCTCGTAGACATCGGGCGTCCACTGGTGGAAGGGGGCGATCGAGGTCTTGAAGGCGAGCCCGACCGCGCACATCGCGATCCCGACCAGGATCAGCGGGTCGCCGAGGACGCCGTTGTCGACGATGCCGGCGGCGATCCCCTCGAACCCGGTCGAGCCGGTGCCGCCGTAGAGGAAGGCCATCCCGTAGAGCAGCGTCGCCGAGCCCAGCGAGCCGACGATCAGGTACTTCAGCCCCGACTCGAGCGAGCCCTCGCGGCGCAGGTTGGTGGCGCAGAGGATGTAGAGGGGGATCGAGAGGGTCTCGATCGCGACGAAGAAGGTGACCAGGTTCTGCGCCTGGGAGAGCAGCACCATTCCCAGCACCGAGCCGATCAGCAGCGCGTGGTACTCGCCGTGGCCGGCTTCCTCGACCGCCGGCTCGTGGACCGAGATCAGCACGCAGAAGCCGGCGGTGAGGATCGCGATCAGCGAGATCGAGATCGCCAGGTCGTCGAGCCGCAGCGCCCCGGTGACCAGACTCTTGGCTTCGCCCCACTGCCAGATCAACAGCCCGGCGGCGCTCGCCAGGGTCAGCAGCGTCAGCGCCGGTGCGGCCCGCTTCAGCGGCTTGAAGACGGCTGAGAGCAGGACGACGCAGAGCCCGACGGTGAGGGCGATGACGGGCGAGATCCCGGCGTAGTCGATGTGGGGTTCGTGGAAGTTCACGGTTCTTTTTGGGCGGGAAATACTTCTCTGAACTGCAGCACCTTCGGTGTCGAGTTAGCCA
>DATBXZ010000162.1:0-5486 GCA_036513995.1 Solirubrobacterales bacterium
TCGCGTCGCCAGGGCCTTGGCGCTGTCCTCGTCGCTGGCACCGACGACCAGGTACTTCCAGCGACGCACCGCCGGCAGGCCCTCGGCGCGGAGCATCTCGGCGAAGCGCCCCGCCTCGCCGTGCGACGGGAGGTCGACGCGGACCTCGAATTCGGGCTCGCCGGTCTCCGCCAACTGCTTGCGCTCGGCCACGATCAGCTCCTCGTGCTCGGCCACCCGGGCCGCGTCGCTGTCCGGTAGCGGCAGGTCCGGGTCCTCCCACTCCTCCGCCTCCGGATGCCAGTGGGTCAGCTCGGAGCTGAGCTCCCAGCCGTGCTTCGCGGCCAGCTTCGCGATCAGGTCACGGGCGCGCTCGGCCTGCTCGCGGGTCCCCGCGTAGACGAAGACGCGCGGCCCGTCGCCGGAGACGATCAGCCGATCGTGGAAGGCATCGCTGAGCTCGTGCTCGAGTTCGGCGGCGTCCAATCGCTGGGTCAGAGACCCCGCGTCACGCTCGCCCTGGACGTCTATCTGCAACCGCCACTCGTCGTTCATGGGCTCAACATAGAGTCTCTTGTCGATGAATACCTCCCCAGAGACGAGTGGAGCCGGCAATCCCAGCGGCGTCGCCGTCGTCACCGACAGCACCACCTACCTGCCACCGGAGCTGATCGAGCGCTGGGGAATCGAGCAGGTCAGCCTCTACGTCGGCTGGGCGGGCGACCACCGGCCGGAGCGGGAGTACGACCTCGATGAGTTCTACGCCCGCCTGCGCGAGTCCGACGACCTGCCCTCCACCTCACAGCCCTCGGTCGGGGACTTCCTCGCCGTCTACGAGCCGCTGGCCGAAGCCGGCCGCGACATCGTCTCGATCCACATCGCCGCCGGCCTCTCCGGCACCTACGAGAGCGCCCGCGAGGCGGCGCGGGTGATCGAGGACAAGGGGCACCGCGGCCGGGTCGAGGTCGTCGACGGCCGGACCGGCGCCGGCGGGCTCGGCTGCCTCGTGCTCGCCGCCGCCGAAGCCGCCGCCCAGGGCCAGCCGCTGCCGCAGGTCGCCGCGACGGTCCAAGAGGCCCGGGCCGGCCTCGACATGTGGTTCTGCCTCGACACCCTCGAGTACCTGCGCAAGGGCGGGCGCATCGGCGCCGCCCAGGCCCTGGTCGGCTCGGCTCTGAAGATCAAACCGATCCTCACCTTCGGCACCGAGATCGCTCCGGTCGGCAAAGTCCGGACCAAGAAGCGAGCGATGGAGCGGATGGGCGCCTACCTGCAGGAGCTGCACGAGCGTGGCGCCAGCGGCTGGATCGTCCAGCACGCCCAGGCCTTCGAGGACGCCGCGACCCTGGTCGCCGAGGGCAGGGCGATCTTTGGCACCGACCCCCTCTTCTGCACCCAGGTCGGCCCCGTGCTCGGCACCCACCTCGGCTCCGGGATGCTGGTCGGCGGCGTCGGCTGCGCACCCGCCGCGGACTGAAAGGCGCCTGGCCTCAGCCCTTGTTCAGCTGCTTGGCGAGGCGGCGCATCGCTTTGCCGTTGGCCCGGCGGATGAACTGACGCGCCAGCGGCGGCGCCAGCCGTTCGGAGCGCGGCACCGCCTCCCAGGCCAGCTCGAAGGAGATCTTCGTGCCGCCCTTGGGAAGCTCCTCGAGGCTGTAGGTGCCGCGGGTGCGGCGCTTGCCGTTGGCGCTCACCCCCTGCTCGACCAGCCGGCTCGGCGCCTCCGCCTCGACCACCTCGAACTCGGCGAATTCGCGCGAGCTGGGGGCGTTGACCTTGGCCCGCGCCTTGGCGCCGACCCCCCGCTCCGGGCCGGAGAAGCTCCAGTTGATGAAGAGGTGGTCCATGAACCCCTCGTGGTTGGCGAGCAGGTCGAGGAACTCGAAGACCTCCTCGCGGGGCTTCGAGACGGTGGTCGAGACAGTCACGGGCTTCACCGGCCCGATCCTATGGCGTGGCTAGGCTTGCGCCGGTGCTCCTCCCCCACCCCAGCCTGAAGTGACCAGGCGCTTCGCCGACGCGGTCACCGGGCCCCGCGGGCGCTGGGTGACAGTCGCGGTCTGGCTGGCGCTCGGCGTCGGCGGCTTCCTCGGCCGCTCGCAGATCGACGATGTCACCGCCGCCGGCCAGGCCAGCTTCCTGCCCCGGAACGCGGAATCGACCCGCGCCCTCGACGTCCTCCAGCACAGCCAGAAGAGCGGCGAAGAGGTGCCGGTCGTGATCGTCTTCGACCGCAAAGGTGGCCTGACCAAGGCCGACCTGGGCGCGATCGGGCAAATCGGCGCCGGCCTCAACCGGCTGAAGATCGTCGGCGCGACGCCGATCGTCGACCCCTTCTCCGCCGACTCCAAGGCACCGCTTGGCGAAGTCGCGAAGATCGCCGGCGGGATCGGCCCGATCTCCCGCGACGGCGAAGCGGCCCTGGTCGTGCTGGCAATCGACGCCGGCGACCGCGGCGCGATCCTCAGCGGCGTCCACACGATCCGCCGCTACCTCACCGCGCACGCCCGGCCGGGGCTCAGCGCCTACGTGACCGGGCCCGGCGGGATCGCCGCCGACCTCGAGCAGGTCGCCGACGAAGCCGGCCAGACCCTGCTGATCGCGACCCTGAGCCTGGTCCTGATCCTGCTGCTGGTCGTCTACCGGGCACCGCCGCTGGCGCTGCTGCCGCTGCTCGTCGTCGGCACCGCCTATCTGGTCGCCACCGGCGTCGCCTACCTGCTGATCGAGTCCGGCGCGATCACCGTCAACACCGAGGGCACCTTCCTCCTGCTGGTGCTGATCTTCGGCGCCGGCACCGACTACTCGCTGCTACTGGTCCACCGCTATCGCGAGGAGCTGCAGAGCGGCAAGGCGCCGGCGATCGCCCTGCCCACCGCCCTCGCCGAGAGCGCACCGGCGATCGCCGCCTCGGGCGGAACCGTGATCGCGGCGATGCTGGTGCTGCTGGTCGCCGACCTGCAGTCGACCCACTGGCTCGGCCCGATCCTGGCGATCGGGATCGCGGTGATGCTCGCCGCCGCCTTCACGCTGCTGCCGGCGCTGCTCTCGCTGCTCGGCGAGCGCGCCTTCTGGCCGGCGACGAGAACGGCGGGCCAGTCGCCCGGTTCCCTCTCCACGCATTTCGGGGGAGAGGGACCGCGCAACGGCTGGGGGCGGCTCGCCGCGCTGGTGCGGCGGCGCTCGCGGGCGATCGTCCTCCTCGTCTTCGGCGGGCTGATCGTGCTCGCGCTCGGCAACCTCAGCCACCACGGCACGATCGGTTTCGGCCAGGGCGAGACCCGGCCGACCAACTCCAGTCGCGGTACCGCGGTGCTGAACGAACACTTCCCGCCCGGGATCGGCTCACCGCTGACCGCGGTCGTCAAAGCGGAGGACCTAAGCCGCGTCGTCGCGGGGATGAAGAGTCTCGCCCCCGTCAAGCTGGCGCTGCCGGTGCCGCCGACCGCCGCCACCGACGAGACCGTGGTCGTCGTCCTCCTCCGCGGCAACCCCTACTCGGGCAAGGCCGCCGCCGCGGTCGAGGGGATCCGCGAACGCCTGCACGAGATCGCTCCCGGCGGCCTGCTCGGCGGCATCCCGGCCGAGAACTACGACATCGAGCAGACCAACGCCCGCGACACCAGGCTGATCGTGCCGCTGGTCCTGCTCGTGGTCGGCTTGATCCTCGCCGCGGTGCTGCGCGCCCTGGTCGCGCCGGCCTACCTGATCGTCACCGTGGTCGCCTCCTTCGCGGCGACGCTCGG
Source organism: Solirubrobacterales bacterium (assembly GCA_036513995.1). Classification (GTDB taxonomy): domain Bacteria; phylum Actinomycetota; class Thermoleophilia; order Solirubrobacterales; family 70-9; genus VAYN01. Next base: position 3,726 of record DATBXZ010000162.1, read on the forward strand.
CCTCTGCACCACCGCCTTCTCGCTGCTGGACAGCGAAGGGATCGCCTTCAACCTGGTCCTGCTCTCGTTCCTCTTCCTGGTCGCCCTCGGGGTCGACTACAACATCTTCCTGATGACGCGAGCACGCGAAGAGGCGGCCGCGCGCGGTACGCGCGAGGGCGCCCTAGTCGCCCTCGTCAACACCGGCGGCGTCGTCACCGGCGCCGGCCTGATCCTCGCCGGCACCTTCGCCACCCTGACCCTGCTGCCGCTGGAGGAGCTGGTCCAGATCGGCGCCACGGTTGCGATCGGCATCCTCCTCGACACCTTCCTCGTCCGCGCCCTGCTGATCCCGGCGATCACCTACCGGCTCGGCGAGCGCACCTGGTGGCCCTCCCGGATCAGTAGCCGGGGCTGACCTTCATTTTCTTGCGCTCGGAGGCGTGGGCGCCGCCCTTCTTCTCCAGCGTTGCGCAGGCCTCGACGATGTCGTCGGCGAGGCGGTCGATCTGCTCGCGGCTGAGCGTCTGCTTGACCAGCGCCCGCAGCACTTTCACGTCTTCGGCGTTGGGGGGCATCGTGTAAGCGGGCAGCATCCAACCGCGCTCGGCCGAGAGCTGCCAGGAGAGGTCGAACTCGTCGTAGTTCTTCTCCCCTGCCAGCTTGAAAGCGACCAGCGGCAGCTGCTCGGCGTCGGCGCCGATCAGCTCGAAGTCGCCGGTGGTCTCGAGCCGCTCGGCCAGGAAGCGTGCGTTCTGTTGCATCGACTTCATGATGTAGGCGTAGCCCTCGCGCCCGTAGCGGACGAAGTTGTAGTACTGGGCGAGCACCATCGAGGCGCCGGTGGAGAAGTTGAGGGTGAAGGTGGCGTCGGTTTTCCCCAGGTAGTTCTCGTAGAAGACGAGATCCTCGGCGAGGTCGCTCTTCTCGCGGAAGACGAGCCATCCGATGCCCGGGTAGACGAGCCCGAACTTGTGTCCGGAGACATTGATCGAGCGCACCTGCTCGAGCCGGAAGTCCCACTCGGAGTCGGGATAGAGGAAGGGCCAGACGAAGCCGCCGCTGGCGCCGTCGATGTGCAGCGGCACGTCCATTCCCTTCTCGCTCTTGAGATCGACCAGGAGCTTGTTGATGCCGACGATGTCGTCGGCGTGACCGGTGAAGGTGGTGCCGAGCACGGCGGCGACGCCGATCGTGTTCTCGTTGATCAGCGGCTCCACGTCTTCGGGGCCGATTGTGTACTTGCCTTCCTGCAGCGGCACGATCTTTGGCTCGACGTCGAAGTAGCGGCAGAACTTGTCCCAGACCACGTGCACGTCGCCGCCGAAGATCAGGTTCGGCTTGTCGACCGGCTTGCCGGCGGCTTCGCGGCGCTGCTTCCACTTCCACTTCAGCGAGAGCGCGCCGAGCATGATCGCCTCCGAGGAGCCCTGGGTACGGGCGCCGGTGGTCTCGCCGGGAGCGTGGTAGAGGTCGGCGAGCATGCGGATGCAGCGCTGCTCGATCTCGGCCGAGATCGGGTACTCGGCGTGGTCGATGAAGTTGCGATAGAGGTTGTCGGCGATCAGGCGCTGCGCCTCCGGCTCCATCCAGGTGGTGACGAAGGTCGCCAGGTTGCGGTTCGGGTCGCCCTCCAGCGCCAGTTCCTCGGCGACCAGGCGCATCCCGTCGAGCGAGGACATGCCGCTGGCCGGGAACGGGCCGTCGGGAGCGTCTTCGATGAGGAAGCGGTTGCCGTAGAGCTTCACGGCCTCGTCGGTGCTGAGCGGCTCGGTCATGCGT
>DATBXZ010000163.1:0-2756 GCA_036513995.1 Solirubrobacterales bacterium
TGCCCGCTTCGACGATGCTGCGGCCGCTGCTGCTGGCGGCGCTGCTGGAGGACGACCGCGGGCTGGCTGGGCGCCCGGCCCTGCTGGTCAGCGCCGACGACCGCTCCGCCCGCGACCTCGCCGCCGATCTGCGCGCCTATCTGGCGCCGCGCCGGGTCCGCTTCTATCCCTCGCGCGGCACCGGCTACGCCTCCCACGTGACACCGCCGCCGCACCTGGTCGGCCTTCGCATCGACGCGCTCGAGGCGCTCGGCTCCGAAGCCGACGCGGTCGTCGTCGCCAGCGCCACCGCGCTCGCCGAGGCAGTCCCGGACGCCTCGCTGCGCCCCGCCGGCTTCGCCGTCTCCAAGGGCGAGGAGATCGAGCTGGGGGCCGTCGCCGACGACCTCGTCGGGGCCGGCTACGAACGGGTCGAGCAGGTCGAGGAGCGGGGCCAGTTCGCCGTCCGCGGCGGCATCCTCGACGTCTACCCGGCGACCGAGGAGCGCGCCGTGCGGATCGAGCTGTTCGGCGACGAGGTCGAGTCGATGCGCTGGTTCTCCACCTTCACCCAACGCTCTCTGGGCGAGTCCGAGCGGGTCGAGCTGGCGCCCGCGGCCGAGCTCGACGCCGAGCACCGCGAGCTGGCCGAGCTGGCGGCGACCGAAGCCGCCGAGGAGGGCGAGCAGCTCTCCAACCTGGCCGAGCTGTTGCCGCTGGACCGCTTTCGCGCCCCGCTCGACCTGGTCCCGGCCGACGCCACGGTCGTGCTCGCCGCCGCCGAGGAGATCGAGCCGGCCCTGCGCGACCACTGGGAGGACGCGACCGCGGCGATGCACGCCGACGACGCCCAGCACCTCTACGTCGACGTCGCGGCGCCGCTGGCCGAGCGCGCCTCGCTGGCGCTGACCGGCGCCGGCGAGGACGACGAGGACGCCTTCCGCGCCGCCCGCGCCGAGTCCCCGGCTCGCAGCATCAAGGAGGCCGAGGGCGAGCTGGAGAAACTGATCCGCTCCGGCTACCGCACCGTCGTCGCCTTCGACAACCGCGGCGAGGCCGAGCGCACCCGCTACGGCCTCGACCGCGTCGACGCCCGCATGCTCGAAGGCGGCCGGCTCTCGCCCGATCCCGGTCTTGCCTTCGTCGAGGCGCGCCTGCGCGAGGGCTTCGTCAGCCCCGAGCTGAAACTCGCCGTCTACCCCTTCCGCCGCCTCGTCCATCGCCGCCGCACCGAGGAGCCCGCACCCGGTGCCGGCAAGGGCCGGCTCGCCTTCGGCGAACTGCGGGTCGGCGACTACGTAGTCCACGAGGACCACGGCGTCGCCCGCTTCGCCGGCTTCGAGACCCGCGACGTCGGCGGCGTCACCCGCGACTACCTCTACCTCGAATACAAGGGCGAGGATCGCGTCTACGTCCCCACCGACCAGCTGGCGAAGCTGAGTCGCTACGTCGGCGCCGGCGGCGAACCGACGCTCTCGGCGCTGGGCGGCAAACGCTGGCAGAACATGAAGGCGCGGGCGCGCAAAGCCGCCGGCGCCCTCGCCGGCGAGCTGCTCAACCTCTACGCCGAGCGCCGCTCCCGCCGCGGCCACTCCTTCTCCCCCGACGGGGAGTGGCAGATCGCCATGGAGCAGGCCTTCCCCTACCGCGAGACCGCCGACCAGCTGGAGGCGATCGAGGCGGTCAAGGGCGACATGGAGTCGGCGCGGCCGATGGACCGGCTGGTCTGCGGCGACGTCGGCTTCGGTAAGACCGAGGTCGCCCTGCGGGCCGCCGTCAAGGCGGCCGCCGACGGCAGGCAGGTGATGGTGCTGGTGCCGACGACGATCCTCGCCCAGCAGCACTTCGGCACCTTCCGCGAGCGGCTCGCCGACCTGCCCTTCCGGGTCGAGGGCGTCTCTCGCCTGCGCCCGGCGGCGGAGGTGAAAGCCGTGCTCAAAGACTTCGAGGCGGGCAAGGTCGACGTCCTGATCGGCACCCACCGCCTGCTCTCGCGCGACGTCCGTGCCAAGGAGCTGGGCCTGGTCGTGGTCGACGAGGAGCAGCGCTTCGGGGTCAAGCAGAAGGAGCTGCTGCGGCAGCTGAAGCTGAAAGTGGACGTGCTGGCGCTCTCGGCGACGCCGATCCCCCGCACCCTGCAGATGAGCCTGGCCGGGCTGCGCGACATCTCCGTGATCGAGACCCCGCCCGAGGGCCGGCGCCCGGTCCGCACCTACGTCGGCCCCTACGACGAGGACCTGGTCCGCAAGGCGATCCAGCGCGAGGTCGAGCGCAAGGGGCAGGCCTTCGTCCTCCACAACCGCATCGACTCGCTGCCGGAAACGGCCGAGCGCCTGCGCGGCCTGGTCCCCGGCGCCCGCTTCCTCGAAGCCCACGGGCAGATGGACGAGCACACGCTGGAGGAGACGATGCTGAGCTTCCTGCGCGGCGATGCCGACTGCCTGGTGACGACGACGATCATCGAGTCCGGCCTCGACATCCCCACCGCCAACACCCTGATCGTCGAGCGCGCCGACCAGCTCGGCCTCTCCCAGGCCTACCAGATCCGCGGCCGCGTCGGCCGCTCTCGCGAGCGCGCCTTCGCCTACCTGCTCTACCCCTCGGCCGAGGCCCTGACCGAGGAGGCGGCGGCGCGGCTCTCGACCCTCGCCGACCACACCGAGCTCGGCTCCGGCTTCCGGATCGCGATGCGCGACCTCGACATCCGCGGCGCCGGCAACCTGCTCGGCGACGAGCAGTCCGGCCACGTCGCCGCGGTCGGCTTCGAGCTCTACTGC
>DATBXZ010000164.1:0-2354 GCA_036513995.1 Solirubrobacterales bacterium
TTCGCCGTCATCTTCGGCCTCGCCACCGACTACGCGGTGCTGGTGATGGCCCGGATCAAAGAGCAGCACGACCTCGGCGAGAGCAACGAGGAGGCGGTCGCAATCGGCATCGCCCGCACCGGCCGCGTGATCACCGCCGCGGCGCTGATGATCGCCGTCGTCTTCCTCGCCTTCGGCGTCAGCTCGGTCTTCTTCATGAAGCAGATCGCGGTCGGCATGGCCGTCGGCGTCCTCCTCGACGCCACCGTCGTCCGCGCCCTCCTCGTCCCCTCCCTGATGCGCCTGCTCGGCGAGTGGAACTGGTGGGCACCGGCCCCGCTCCGCCGCCTCCAGCTTCGTTTCGGTTTCTCCGAGGCCTGACTTCTCCCAAGCAGCGCCTACGGGTCGAGCGTGCCGCCAGGCGCGATCTCGGCCCGATGCCCAGATCGAAGAGGCATGCGTGAGGTCGATCACATTACTGGTATATAAATTTATATCTGGGTAACGTGTACATCGATGGATGCATCGATCACACGAACGCGGCTCGCTCGGGCCGACCGGATGGAGCAGACGCTGGTGGCGGCGCATGAGCTCTTCGCCGAGCGCGGCTACGCGGCGGTGAAGATGGACGAGATCGCGGCTGCGGTCGGGGTCACCAAGCCGCTGCTCTACAACTACTTCGGCAACAAGGAGCGGCTCTACATCACCTGCATGGAGCGGGCGGGCGACTCGCTGACGGCGACGGTGGCCGAGGCGGTCGCCGACAGCGCCAACCCGGGCGAGGCGCTGGGGGCCGGCGTCCGCGCCTTCTTCTCCTTCCTCGACAACGACCGCGCCGCCTGGGCGGTGCTCTTCGACGAGACCCTCCCCCGCGGCGGCGAGGTCGCCGATCGCGTCGCCGACTACCGCGGCGTCATCGTCGAGCTGGTCTCCGGCTCGATGCTGGCGCAGCTGCCGCAGGAGAAACGCGACGCCGCGCGGATCGAGATCGAGGCCCTCTCCACCGCCCTGCTCGGCGCCGCCGAGGCGCTCGCGCGCTGGTGGCTGCGGACCGGGGAGATCGGCGCCGACGCCGCCGCCGAGCTGCTGATCTCGACGATCGAGCCCGGCCTCCGTGCCCGCTCGGGCTCCCCCACTTCCAGTCCCCCCGACCAAGGAAACGACAACTCATGAACAGCAAAACCCGCCGGGTTGCCGTCGTCGGCGGCAACCGGATCCCGTTCGCGCGCTCCAACAGCGTCTACTCGCACGCGTCCAACCAGGACATGCTCACCGCCGCCCTCGACGGGCTGATCGACCGCTTCAACCTCGACGGCGAGACCCTCGGCGAGGTCGCCGGCGGCGCCGTGCTCAAGCACTCCCGCGACCGCGACCTCGCCCGCGAGAGCGTGCTCAGCACGCGGCTTGCCCCGGAGACGCCCGCCTACGACGTCCAGCAGGCCTGCGGCACCGGCCTCGAGACGGCGATCCTGGTCGCCAACAAGATCGCCCTCGGGCAGATCGACGTCGGCATCGCCTGCGGCGCCGACACCACCTCCGACGCGCCGATCGAGCTGAACGAAGAGCTCCGGGCGACGCTGCTCGACGCCAACCGCGAGCGCTCCACCAGCGGCAAACTGAAGACGCTGGCGCGCTTCCGCCCCGGCCACATCGTCCCCCGCGTCCCCCGCAACGAGGAGCCGCGCACCGGCCTCTCGATGGGCGAGCACACGGCGATCATGGCGAAGGAATGGGACATCGGCCGCGCCGAGCAGGACGAGCTCGCGGTCACCTCGCACAAGAACCTCGCCGCCGCCTACGAGCGCGGCTTCCAGACCGACCTGATCACCCCCTACCTCGGGGTCGAGCGCGACGGCAACCTCCGTCCCGACTCCTCGGTGGAGAAACTGGCGAAGCTGAAACCGGTCTTCGGCGGCCCCGACGGGACGATGACGGCGGCCAACTCGACGCCGCTCTCCGACGGCGCCTCGGCGGTGCTGCTCGCCTCCGAGGAGTGGGCGAAGGAGCACGACCTGCCGGTGCTCGCGTACTTCAGCGAGGGCCAGACCGCGGCGGTCGACCACGTCCACAAGAAGGAAGGCCTGCTGATGGCGCCCGCCTACGCGATGCCGCTGATGCTCGACCGCGCCGGCCTCACGCTGCAGGACTTCGACTACTACGAGATCCACGAGGCCTTCGCCGCCCAGGTCCTCTGCACGCTGAAGGCGTGGGAAGACCCGGCGTTCTGCAAGGAGAAGCTGGGACGCGCCAAACCGCTGGGGGCGATCGACCGGGCGAAGCTGAACGTCAACGGTGGCTCGCTCGCCGCCGCGCACCCGTTCGCGGCGACCGGCGGCCGGATCGTCGCCGGCCTCGCCAAACAGCTGCACGAAGAC
>DATBXZ010000165.1:0-7011 GCA_036513995.1 Solirubrobacterales bacterium
GGTTGGTCCCCGTAGCCGGGGACGGCGGTGATCTGCCGGAACGGATGGCCGTCGGGGAACGTCCCTTGGAAAAAGGCCAGAAGCTCGCCGAGCTGCTGCGGGAAGTCGTCCGGCGCGGCCTGGCGGCGGTCGCGCTGGAGCGCAAAGGTGGTCAGCGGGTCGGTGCCGGCGGCGCGCCCGAGCCCGAGGTCGATCCGGCCCGGGTAGAGCGCGGCGAGGATCGTGAACGACTCGGCCACCTTCAGCGGGCTGTAGTGGGGCAGCATCACGCCGCCACTGCCGACGCGGATCGTCTCCGTAGCCGAGGCGATCGGCCCGATCAGAACCTCTGGGCTTGGACCGGCGAGCATCGGGCCTCCGTGGTGCTCGGCGACCCAGTAGCGGTGATAGCCGAGCCGGTCGGCCAGGCGCGCCAGGTCGATCGAGTTGCGCAGCGCCTGCGCCGCGGTCGAGCCCTCGGAGACGGGAGTCTGGTCGAGAACGCTGAGCCGCACTTCAGCTGCCGCGTATCGCCTTACCGGCGATGCTCTTGATGCGGGTGCGGTCGCGCTGGGAGAGGTTTTCGGGCCGGCCCCTCGACTTCTTCAGCAGGTTCCAGAATTCGCTCTGCTCCTTCTGGGAGAGGTTGTCCTCGACCCGCTCGCGACCCTTGTTGCCGAGCCAGACGACGACGGTCCAGACCATCTTCCAGGGGATCCGCTTCCAGATGGCCGGAGCGGCGCGACGGGCGATCCAGGCGGGCATGGGCGACTCCTCCGCCAGCGGCCCTAGCCGTCGACCGCGACGCCGTTGGCGGTCAGCACGACCTCGATATTGCCCCGGGTGGCATTGGAGTAGGGGCAGACCCTGTGGGCGGCGCGGACCAACTCGACCGCGTCGTCGCCCTCGACCGAGGGCAGGGTCACGTGCAGCTCGGCGGCGATCGTGAAGCTGCGGTCCTCGCCGGTCATCAGCTTCACCTTGGAATCGATCCCGACGTCGCCGACCTCGAGCTTCTGACGGCGGGCGACGGCGGCCAGAGCGCCCTCGAAGCAGGCCGCGTAGCCGACCGCGAAGAGCTGCTCCGGGTTGGTCCCGCCGCCCTCCCCGCCCATCTCGGGTGGGGTGCGGAGATCGACCTCGAGGGCACCGTCGGAGCTGCGGCCGTGGCCGGCGACGCGGCCGCCGGTGACGTGCGCCTCAGCGGTGTAGAGATCCTTGGCCACAGCGCCAACCCTAGCGCCGCGCGTGCGCGCTCTTCGCCCGGACGACGCGGAAGGAGAAGACCGCCGGGGTGCGGTCGCGGTTGCCGGCAGCGTCGATCGCGAAAAGGCGGAAGACATGGCGACCGGCCGGCACCCGGTACTTGCGTGGTGAGTGGCAGCTCGCGTACGGCTTGCGGTCGAGCTTGCACTTGAAGCGCGAGCCGGCCTCGTTGGCGACGAAGCGGAAGACGGCCGGGGTGCGCTTCCCGGCAAGCACGCGCAACGTCCTGGCCGGGTGGCGCAGGAGTTTGGTCCGCGGCGGGGTGCGGTCCGGTTTCGGTTTTGGCTGCGCGGGCGGGGACGGGGGCGGCGGTTCGCTCAGCAGCGGCAGTTCGTTGAATTCTTCGACCGCGCCTTCGCGCACCCGCTCGCATTCGATCGGGGTCGGGTCGACCGCGACGCTGCGCAGGTCGATCACCGCCTGGTCGTTGCCGGGCCCGCAGTTGATCACCCGGTCGACGGTGCCCGAGTTGGCGAGGATGCTGTCGTTGCCGCCGAGCGCGTAGTAGGTGTCTTCGCCTTTGTGGCCGAGCAGCTGGTTGTTGCCTTCGTTGCCGTAGAGGACGTCGCTCTGGTTCGAGGCCTCGAGGTCCTCGATCCCTTCCATGTGGTCGAGCTTTTCGGCGCCGCACGTCGGCTGTTCGCCGGGGCCGATGCGACCGACCAGGCCGGAATCGAGGCGGGCATCGACGCCTTCGCCTTCGAAGCGCGCCCAGGAGGCATTGTCGCGGTCGGGCGCCGGCGCCCCGACCCGTTCGATGCCGCCGGCGATCGTCTCGCCGTCGCAGATCGAGGCCGAGAGGAAGAGGTCGGAGCCTTCGCCGCCCTCGAGCAGATCTTCGCCGCCGTTGTGCGTCAGCGCATCGTCGCCGGCACCGCCGTGGAGTTCGTCGCGGCTTTCCCCGGGACCGTCGACGAGGACATCCTCGCTGCCGCTGCCGTTGAGGACGTCGGATTCGGTGCCACCGAGCTCGACCACGTCGACCCCGTCGGGCACACTGGCGGTAATCGAGTCATTGCCTGCCATCCCGGCGAGGACGAGCGAATCGAGCAGCCCGGAGACGGGACAGCTGGCGCTGGCGGCGCTGACCGTGCAGCCGCCGGCGTCGGCCGCCGAGGTGTCGAAGGTGCCCGAGCTGAGCGTGAGGGAGACGCTGCCGCTGCCCGAGTAGGAGGCCGTGATCCCGTCCGGACCGGAGCTGCCGACGAGGTAGACCTGGGTCAGCCCCGGCGCCCCCGTCGTCTCACCGACGCTGATCAGGTTGGTTTTCCGCAGTTCGACATCGCCGCTGGGCGTCGGGTCGCATTCGTTCGGAGTCCCCCCGCCTTCGCAGCTGTCTTCGCCGGCTTCGCCGAACAAGGTGGCGCCGGGCCCGGCGCGGAGGACGTCACCGTCGGCGCCGCCGTGGATCTGGTCGGTGCCGCCACCGCCTTCGATCACGTCGGCGCCGCCGCCGCCCCAGATTTCTTCGGTCCCCGTGCCGCCGACGATGTAGTCCGGGAACGGGGAGCCGATGATCCGCTCGAACGCACCCGCCTGGACTTCGTCGTTACCGCCGCCGAGCGAGGGAATCCCGTCGAGCGCGTTGTTCCCGCCCTGGTTCAGCTTCAGCCAGACCCCCCGTTCGCCGCCTTCCGGCGGGAAGCTCGCCGGCAGCGTGGGGTTGCCGACGAACCCGGGAGAGGCCCCGGTCGAGAAGCTGAGCGTGTCGGTGCCGGTGAGGCCGGTGTCGAAGATGTGGTCGATCGTGGCGTCGCCGCGGACGTAGTCGCTGCCTTCCTGGCCGTCGATTTTGTCGGCGCCGAAGCCGCCGGAGAGGATGTCGTCGCCTTCGCCGCCTTCGAGCACGTCGTCGCCGATGCCGCCGTAGAGGCGGTCGTCGCCGGCGTTGCCGCGCAGGGTGTCATTGCCGCGATCGCCGTAGACGACGTCGTTGCCGGAGCCGCCTTCGAAGGTCTGGCTGCCGACTTCGAGATGGCAGCCGGTTTCGCAGGAGCCCGTGAGCGCGGTGACCGGGCCGCTGTTGGCACCGACGATCGTGTCGTCGCCGGCTCCGGCGTCGACGTACTCCACCGATGCCGGGACGACGATGCGGTCCGCACAGGGGGTGCCGACGATTTCGTCGCCGGCCCGTTCGGGGCCTTCGGCGCAGCTCGGTGACGGCGGTGGGCTCGCGGCAGTGGCCCCATCGATGGCAGGAAGGCCGAGAAGCAGGAGAAAAGCGACAGCTAGGGCCGCCGGCAGGGATCGCATCTCCTCCCACTACCCACGAGGGCGCGATTCGATTCGGTCAGGCGGGTCGCCCGGCGCTGAGCAGCTCGAGGCTCCCCCAGGCCGTGCGCAGCCGGTCATGGCAGCTGACGGCGGCGAAGCCGGCGTCCTCGACGAAGCGTGGCAGGCGCCCGGCGGCGTGGTCGCGGATGCCGTCGAAGCCGTCGAAGATCGCCAGGGTGAAGAGGCCGGCCCGCATCAGCGGGTCCTGCGGCCTGCCCCAGTCGGCGATGTGGAGACTGCCACCGGGCGAAGGACGCGATGGGCCTCCGCCAGGCTGGCGCGCTTGCCGCCGGCGTCGAGATGGTGGAGCAGCAGCGACATCGAGACCCGGTCACAGCTGCCGTCGGCGAGCGGCAGCGCGTCCGCCAGGCCCCGCTTCCAGGTGACCCCCGCCGCGCCCTCCTTGGCCGCGGCGATCGCGAGGACCTCCGGGTCCCCGTCGACCCCAACCACCGCGGCTTCGGGTGCGGCGGCGGCGAGGCCGATCGCGAAGGTCCCGGTCCCGGCACCGACGTCGGCGATGCGGGCGGCGGGCGGCAGGTCGGCCAGAACCTGGTCGGTAAGCCGGCCGCGGAATAGCCGCTCACGCATGGTCAGGGCGACGATCGAATCGTAGAAACGGGTCAGGCCACCGACTCCCGCCGCCGTGACGTATCTCTCTTCCGCGGCCACCGCCGCATTTAACACGAGCAAGGGCCGCCCGAAGGCGGCCCTTGCGCTGGTGCATGGGACGAGCGCGGAAACCGCAGCCGGGTGGGACAACGCCCGGCCTTCCTCAGCTCGCCGGTGCCCGGGGTGGATTCCGCCGGGCGCCCAAACCAGTGCGGCGCCTAGCGGCCCTGCACCTCCAGAGTCCCCTCAAGCATGTGACTCGAAATAGGACCACCTCCTTTCTCTGGTCCGCGGATTGAAGCAGACGGCTCAGTCGCGCTCCCGGCGACGGCGGTCCCCGTAAACCCGCTATTTGCCGGCCGTCGCCGTGGCGTTGGTGTAGGAGGTGCTGGCGAGGACGGTGGCGGTGATCGTGTTGGTGAAGGCGCCGCTGACGGGGGCGGTGTAGGTGAAGCGGGTGGTGGAGACGGCCGGGCCGGTCGCGGCGATCGCCAGCGACGCCCCTGCGGCGACCGTCCCGCCGCTGGCCGTCACCTTCGCGGTGTGGCCGCTGCCGAGTTCGGAGACGGTGTTGCCGGCGCTGTCGGTGACGCTGACGTTGGCGCTGACCGTGCCGCTGTTGCCGAGAGCGGTGATGGCGCAGGTGAACAGACAGGGGGAGGCGATGCTGCCGGCGCTGGCGACGACTTCGGTCAGCGCCCAGCGCGCGGCGGCACCGACGGAGACGGTGAAGGCCAGCGAGGCCGCGGTCGAGATCGTGCCATCGGTCGCGGTGACGTTGGCCACCTCGGCCTTGTTCAGCTTCAGGACGCGCGTGGCGGTGGCGCCGTTGGTGAATGTCAGCACCGTCGCCGAGCCGAAGCTGATCGCGCTGCCGGCGGTGTTGGTGACGGTGGGAGCGGCGCCGCTGGGGCTGGACGTGGCACCGGAGAAGGTGATGCTCTTGGAGCCGGTGTAGGCGGTAGCGGTGTTGTCGTAGGCGTCCTGCGCGGTCGTCGTCAGGTTGTCGCTGGCCGCCGCGACCGGCGTCAGCGTTGCCGCGGTCAGCACCAGCTTCGCCGCGGTGCCGGCGGTCGGCGTTACGCTCACGGCGGTATTGGTGATCGTGCCCTCGGTCGCGATGATTTTGGCGGCGGTGGCGCTCTTGTAGAGAGTCATCTCGCCGTTTTCGTCATCGACGGCTTTGGCCACTCCGGCGGTGAAGACGATCGGCGTCGCGGTTCCGAAGGCGACGTCGTCTCCATCCGAGTCCGAGACGGTCGGTAGGTTGCCGCCGGGACTCGCCACCGCACCCGAGAAGACGAGGTTGTGGGGTCCGGCGTAGGCGGTGGCGGTGTTGCCGTAGGCGTCCTGCGCAGTGATCGTGAGGTCGTCCCCCGCACCCACGGCGGGCGTCGTCGATTCGGCGGCCAGGACGTATTTCGTCGCCGTGCCGGGCGTCGCCGTAACCGTCAACGGCGAGGTGGTCGTGATCGAGCCTTCGGTGGCGACCAGGTTGGCCGCGGCGGCGCGGTAGAGCTTGAGGACGCCGTTCTTCGAGGAAGTGACGGTGGCGACGCCGGAGGTGAAGGTGATCGCGGTCGCCGCACCGAAGGCGACCGCGGTGCCAGAGCTGTTGGCGACGGTCGGAGCGGTCCCGCCCGGGCTCGAGGAGGCGCCGGAGAAGACCAGCGAGTGGGAGCCGGCGAAGGTGGTGACGGTGCTCTCTTTTTCGTCCTTCGCGGTGATCGTCAGGTTGTCGGCGACGGAGACGGCCGGGGTCGTCGTCGCGGCCGCGATCGTGAAGTGGGTCGCGGGCCCGATCGTGACGGTGGCCGAAGCGGTGGCGCTGGTGGCGCTCCAGGAGCGCCAGACCGCGGTCACGGTGTAAGTGTGTTTGCCGAAATCGACTTCGCTGTCTTTGCAGCTGGTGGCTGCCGTCGGCGCCGCTTCCACCGCGCAGGTGCCGGCCGGGTCTTCGCCGTCGCGAGTGACGTAGTACTTGACCGCTTCGACGCCGGGAGCGGTGGCCGCGCTCCAGGCCAACGAGACCGTTCCGCCCGCGTTGGCGGTGGCGGTGGTGATCGCCGGCGTCGTCAGTTTCGACACTTTCGCTTCGGCGGTCCCCAGGCCCGCCGACGTGAAGTAAGCGAGAGCGCTGCCGGCGACCGCTGCCGCCAGGGTGACGGCGACGAGGGCGCCGGTGAAGCCGGACGGAAAGCGCCGTCTCACCCGTGCGCCTCCCCCGAGAAGGCCAGCGGGAATTGGACACCCTGGCAGGGGTCCTGGTTGACGGGGAGGTCACGCAGGGCGATGGCCGGCGGCGCGACGCCATTCGCCGGCAGCCTGACCGAGGCGCCGGCGGGGATCTTCACCGGCCTCTTCTCGGACGCGTTCGCCTGGATCAATTCGAGGTTCGCCGTGCTCGGGCAGGCGGCGGGGTCCCGGGCGACCGAGACTCGCAGGCTGGTGACGAAGATCAGCGCCGAGTTGGGGTTGGTGAGGGTGAGTGGGAGCGCCACCGGGCCCGCCCCGGGGTAGAGCCGGCTAAGGCCAGACAGCTCGGCCGCGATCGAGAAGCTCTTCGGTTCCGCCTGCACCCAGTCGAACCGCACCGGCCAGCTGCGAGCGCCGCGCCCCTCTTCGGCGCGGACGAGGAACCGGTGAGCGCCGACGGCGAGGCCGCGGTAGGCAACCCCCGACCCGCACCGCTTCCAGCCGGCGCCGTCGAGCTTGCAGAGGAAATCCACCCCGGCCTGACGATCGACGAAGCGGAAACCGACGCTGGTCGAGAGCGTGGTCTGCGCCGGGTGCCGGACGATGCTTGGCCGCGGCGGCCGCCCCCCACCGGGGCTCGAATCCGACATGCGCAGACCAATCCCGGCGGCGTGGGGGCGATCT
>DATBXZ010000166.1:0-4779 GCA_036513995.1 Solirubrobacterales bacterium
GGGTGGAGGGCTCGGTCGCGCGATCGCGACCGAGCTGGCGGCGCGCGGCTATGCCGTCTGGGCGACCGACGTCGACGCCGAGGCCGCCGCGCGCACGGCGGCCGAGATCGGCGGCGGAGACCCGGCGCCCAAAGACGATGCCAGGGCCGCCGCCCTGGACGTGCGCGACGAGGCAGCCTGCCGCGCTCTCGCCGCGGCAGTGGTTGCGGAGGCCGGCGCGCTCGACCTCTGGGTCAACAACGCCGGCGTCCTCTCCACCGGCCTCGCCTGGGAGCAGGACGAGGCGACCCGCGGCGCGATGCTGGCGATCAACGCCAGCGGGACGATGAACGGCACCGTCGCGGCGCTGGAGCGGATGGTGCCCGCCGGTCGTGGCCAGGTGATCAACGTGGTCTCGCTGGCCGGCATCGTCGCCGCACCGGGCGAGGTCGCCTACGCGGCCAGCAAGCACGCGGCGATGGCCTTCACCCTCGGCACCCTCTTCGACCTGCGCCGGGCCGGTCACCGGGGGATCGAGCTCTCGGCCGTCTGCCCCGACGGGATCTGGACGCCGATGCTCGAGGACAAGCTCGACGACCCCGACGCCGCCGGCTCCTTCTCCGGCCACCTGCTGACCCCACGGCAGGTGGCGACCGAGGTCGGCAGGCTGACCGAGCGTCCGCGCCCGATCCTCATCCTGCCCCGCTGGCGTGGCCCGCTGCTGCGGGCCTTCGACCTCTTCCCCCGCCTCGGACTGCGTCTGCTGCCGGCGGTGATGTGGGACGCGAGGCGACGCCAACGCCGATACAAACGACTGATCGAGTCGGGCCGCTGGCCCTGACGGCCCAGGCGCCTGGAACTCGTCAGACGCTTCTGAAAACGCCGATGACGCGGCCGACCACAATCGCCTCGGTGGTGATGATCGGTTCCAGTTCCTCGTTCTCCGGCTGCAGCCGGATGTGGTCCTTCTCGCGGTAGTAGCGCTTCACGGTCGCGTCCTCGCCGATCAAGGCGACGACGATTTCGCCGTTGACGGCGTCATCGCTCGGGCGCACGATCACGTAGTCGCTCTCGAGGATGCCGGCGTTCTTCATGCTTTCGCCGCGGATCCGGAGGATGTAGTCGCCGTCCTCGCCGCCGATGACGTCGGGGACCTCGATGTACTCCTCGATGTTCTCTTCGGCCAGGATCGGCTCACCGGCTGCCACCTGGCCGACCAGCGGCAGGCCACTGCCGGGACGGATCGTCCGCTTCGCCTTGTCGAAGAGCAGCTCGATCGCCCGCGGTTTCGAGGGATCGCGTTTGAGCAGCCCGATCTTCTCCAGGTTCGCCAGGTGCGCGTGCACCGTCGAGGATGAGTGCAGGCCGACGGCTTTGCCGATCTCCCGCACGGTCGGTGGATACCCCGTCTTCGCCGCGTACTTGCGGATGAAGTCGAAGATCTCTTTCTGCCTCTTGGTCAGGTCAAGATCAACCATCGTCTACCCCTAGTTTCTCCCATTTACCGGGCATTCGCGCGTTCGAACACTTGTTCGCAGGCTATCGCCCAGATCGGACACCCGCAAGCCAGGGCCTTCCCCCCGACCCCCGAACATCTAGAATCCGCCGCCCTCGAGCGGCTGTGGCGGAACTGGTAGACGCGCAAGGTTGAGGGCCTTGTGGGTGGAAACACCCGTGATGGTTCGACTCCATTCAGCCGCATCTGAAAGGCCCCGCTACGGCGGGGCCTTCGCGTTCCGGGACTAGGATCCGGCGCCGTGGCGCACGGCGACTTCTACGACTCTCTCTTCGGCAGGGTCTACAGCGCCTACATGCCGCGGCCGCTGCTGGGCCGGCCGATCGCCTGGATCGTCTGGGGCGGGGACAGCAAGCGCTACTACGAGAGCATGGCCGCGATCGGCGAGGGTCCGGAGGGCGGGACGATCGTCGACTGTCCCTGCGGCGCGGGGCCGGCGCTGCGGGAGCTGGATCCCGGCGCCGAGGTCCGCTACGTCGCCGCCGACCTCTCCCCCGCGATGCTGCGGCGGTTCCGGCGGACGGCCGCACGCCGCGGGCTCGGCCAGGTCGAGCCGGTCGAGTCGAGTGCGACCGAGCTGCCGCTGGAGCCGGCGAGCGCCGACCTCTTCCTCTCCTACTGGGGCATCCACTGCTTCGAGGACCCCGAGGCCGCCGTGACCGAGATCGCCCGGGTGCTGAAGCCCGGCGGGCGACTGGTCGGCGCCAGCTTCGTCAAGGACACGGGCGGGCTGCGCCAGCGCCTGCTGCTGCGCCCCCACGCCGGTGACTTCGGCAGGCTCTGCACGGAATCCGAGCTGTTCACCTGGCTCGGCCAGGCCGGGCTCGAGGTGACCGAGTCGAGCCGCTCGGGGCCGTTCCTCTTCTTCGAGGCCAGCCGCTAGGGAGCTAGCAGCGTCAACTCCCAGCCCTCGTCGCCTCGGCTGTAGAGCCGGCGCTCGTGGATGCGGTCGTCGGCTTCGCTCCAGAGCTCGATCGTCTCCGGGCGGATGCGCAGCGCGCCCCAGTCCTCGGGACAGACCGGGGCGGTCTCCTGCACCTGCGCCAGGTGGCCCAGCCGGCTGCGGATCTCGTCGAGGTCGTCGATCGGCTCGCCCTGGCGGGAGACGACGGTCTGCAGCTGGTGGAAGGGGTCGCGCTCGGCGAAGAGCTCCTCGGCAAGGGCGCGCTCGGCCAGCGCCGCCGCGCCGGTGATGTGGACCTGGCGACCCAAGGCCGGCCAGTGGAAGAGCAGGGCGACCCGGGGGTTGGCCTCGATCTCCTGCGCCTTGCGCGTCCACAGGGCCGAGGTGAAGAGCAGGGCGTCGTCCTCGATCCGCTTCAGGGTCACGGTGCGGGCCGAGGGGCGGCCGCCCGCGCCGACGGTGACGAAAGCGACCGAGGCCGGCTGCGGGATCCCCTCCGCGCGCGCCTGCTCGATCCAGCGCTCGAGCTCGCGGATCGGGTCTGGATCAGGCACGAAGCCGAGGATAGTTCGGCGCAGCGCGGAATGCGGAGTACGCTCTGGCGGAGCGTGCCGAGTGGGATCGGCCCAACCGAGGAGGAGGTCCGATGTACGACTACGTGATCGTCGGAGCGGGCTCTGCCGGATGCGTGCTCGCCGCGCGCCTTTCGGAGGATCCGGAGGTCAGCGTGCTGCTGCTCGAGGCCGGCCCGCCGGACGTGAAGGAGAACATCCACGTCCCGCTCGGCTACCTGCAGCTGGCCCGAACCGACGTCGACTGGGACTACTGCACGGCGCCGGAAGCCAACTGCGACGGCCGCCGCCTCGCCCTCCCCCGCGGCAAGGTGCTCGGCGGCTCCTCCTCGGTCAACGCGATGGTCTACATCCGCGGCAACCGCGCCGACTACGACGGTTGGGGCGCCGCCGGCTGGGGCTGGGACGACCTCTTCCCCTACTTCCTCAAAGCCGAGGACAACGAGCGCGGCGCCTCCGAGTGGCACGGCGTCGGCGGGCCGCTGCCGGTCTCCGACCAGCGCTCCGGCAACGCCATCACCCCCGCCTTCGTCGCGGCCGGCGTCGAGGCCGGGCTGGACCGCAACGAGGACTTCAACGGCGCCCAGCAGGACGGGGTCGGGATGTACCAGGTGACCCAGCGCGGCGGCCTGCGCGCCAGCGCCTCCGTCTCCTACCTGCACCCGGCGATGGACAGGCCGAACCTGACCGTGATGACCTATATGCAGGTCAACCGAATTCTTTTCGAGGGGGTGCGGGCGGTCGGGGTCGAGGCCAGCCAGCTGGGCCAGGCCCAGGAGCTGCGGGCCGAGCGCGAGGTGATCCTCTGCGGCGGCACCTACAACTCGCCGCAGCTGCTGATGCTCTCCGGCGTCGGCCCGGCCGAGCACCTGGCGATGCGCGAGGTCGAGCTGCTGCTCGACCAGCCGGCGGTGGGCGGGAACCTCAGCGACCACGCCGCCAGCTACAACGTCTGGACCACGCCGGAGGAGGCGAGCCTGCTGCTGGCGCTGGAGCCGGCGGCACTGGAGGAGTTCACCGCCTCCCAGACCGGGCCCTTCGCCTCCAACCTGGCCGAGTCGGGCGGCTTCGCCCGGGTCGAGGCCGGGGCCGAGGCGCCCGACACCCAGATCCACGTCGCCCCCGTCCACATCGTCGACGAGGGGATGGGCGACCCGCAGGCGCACGGCGTCTGGGTCTCCCCCTGCCTGCTGACCCCCGGCAGCCGCGGCTCGGTCCGGCTCGCCTCCAAAGACCCGACCGCGAAGCCGATCGTCCGCAACGAGTTCTTCAGCGCCGAGGAGGACATGCCGCGGATGACCGCGGCGCTGCGGCTGATCGAAGAGATCTGCGCGCAGCCGTCGGTGCGCCCCTACTGTGCCCAGCCGTTCACCACCCCGGCCGGCGATTCCGAGGACGAGCTGCGCGCCCACGTCGCCCGCACCGCCTTCCCGATCTACCACCCGGTCGGCACCTGCGCGATCGGCTCGGTCGTCGACGCCGACCTGCGGGTGCAGGGACTGGAGGGCGTCCGCGTCGTCGACGCCTCGGTGATGCCGGAAGTCCCGCGCGGCAACACCAACGCCCCGGTGATCGCGATCGCCGAGCGCGCCGCCGACCTGATCAAGGGCGCGGTGCCGCTGCGGGCGGCTGAGGTCGGCGCCTAGCCGGCGCCCAGGGCCCGGTCGATGAACGGGCCCAGCAGGTCGGCGACCGAGGCGGCGGTCGTCTCCGGCGAGCCGCTGGGGCCGGTGATGTAGCTGATCGCGAGCCGGACCAGGGCTTCGGAGAGGAGCTGGACATCGGCCTTGGGGGCCTGGGGCCAGCCC
>DATBXZ010000167.1:0-8555 GCA_036513995.1 Solirubrobacterales bacterium
CCACCGAGGTCGGGATCGCGATCAGCGCCAGCAGCCGGGCGCTGAGGTTGGTGCGGGAGACGCCGTAGGCGAGGGCGACGACGGCGAGGATGACGAGGACGACCAGCAGCGGCCAGCCGAAGTGCTCCCAGGCCTTGCCGCCCAGCCGCAGCCCGAGTGCGGCCCCGTCGATCACCCGTTGCAGGTAGGCGGTCCAGATGTCGTGGGTCCAGAGCGGCGTCACCGCGGTTTCTTCGTTCAGCGCCAGGACCGGTACCTGGACCGCGGCGCCGGTCCAGTAGCCGGCGAGCAGGAAGCCGTCGCGGCGATCGCGACAGGCGAGCGTGCGCAGCAGCGCCAGCGGGATGAAGAACCAGACGCCCGGGCTGCTGAGCCCGGTCAGCAGGGCGAAGACCCCGGCGGCGATGGCGGCAGAGTTGCCACGCGGGCGCCAGAGCAGGATCCAGAAGGTGGCGACGAGCATGTACCAGGGCACGTAGGCGGCGGAGTCGGTCGACTCGAGGCCGCCAACCGGCGCCAGCACCGTCATCAGCGCCAGGCCGCCACGCAAGTAGGGGCTCTCGATCAGCCCCTCGCTGGCGAACCAGACGACGAGGCCGCTGAGCGCGATGACGGCGCCGGAGAGGATCGAGACCGCCGCCGGCGCGTCCTGGATCGGCATCAAGTTGGCAAGTTCGCCGATCGCCCGCGGGACGAAGACGAGGTAGGTGGCGTAGGTGTCGAAGAGGCTGCCGCCGAAGCTGCTGTGGACGGCGCCGGAGAGGAAGATCGCGCCGTCCTCGGCCCAGAGCGAGTGCAGCGAGGTCGACCAGCCGATGCGCAGCATCTGCAGCAGCACCGCCGCTACGAAGAGGCCGCCAATGATCAGCAGCCGCGGCGCCCGCTTGCCCGCCGGCGCGGCAGCCGGGCGCCGGAAGAGCGACTCGTCGAGCGTCCGGCGGAGGGAAGAGATCGTCATCGGTGCCGTCCCCACATCGCCGTAGCACGATATCCGTGTGTCAGGCTGCCCCGCGTGAGCGCAATGCCGAGCGTCGCGGTGGTGGTGCCGAGTTGGAACTCGGCCGGGCTGCTGCCGCGCTGCCTCGACGCGATCGCCGCCCAGGGCGAGGGGGTCGAGCTGCTGGTCGTCGACAACGGCTCCAGCGACGGCACCCTGGAGCTCCTACGCCGGCGGGGCGTCGAGCATCTCTCGCTGCCGCGCAACATGGGCTTCGCCGCGGCGATGAACCTCGGCGCTTCCAGGGTGACGACGGAGGCAGTGCTGGCGCTGAACGCGGACGCGGTGCTCGCCCCCGGCGCCGCCGCCGTACTCGCCACGGCGCTCGGCGCCGACCCCGGCCTCGGCGGCGTCCAGCCGCGGATCCTCCAGCTCGATGGGGAGAGCGCCGGCGACCCGGAGTCCGCTCGCCTCTACAGCGCCGGGATGGCGCTGAGCGCCGACGGCCGGGCGCTGGAGAGCGGCGCCGGCGAGCTCTGGTCGGCCGCCTACGCCAGCCCGCGCGAGGTCTTCGGCGTCTGCGGCGCCGCCTGTCTGCTGCGGCGGCAGCTGTTCGATGACCTCGGTGGCTACGACGAGAGCTTCTTCTCCTTCTACGAGGACGTCGACCTCAACCTGCGAGCGCGGATCGCCGGCTGGCGCTTCGCCTACGAGCCGGGGGCGAGCGCCTGGCACTTCGGCAACGCCTCCTGGCAGGCGGGGTTCGACCGTCCCGGCGCCGAGAACGCCCGCCTCGTCGCTCGCAACCGGATCGTCACCCAGGCCCGCTTCGTGCCGGTCGTGGCGCTGCCGCGGATCGCCGCCGTCGAGGCCGGCTCGCTGACCCGGGCGGCGCGTCAGCGGCGGCTGCGGGCGACCCTGCGCGGCAAGCTCGAAGGCCTCGCGCGGCTGCCCGCCGCCCTCCGTGAGCGCCGCCGCCTCGCCGCCGCCGGCGACTCGGAGCTCGCCCGCCGCTGGCTCGGCGCCTAGCCGCGCCGCTGCCGTCGCAGCGTCAGCGCTTCGCGCGCCGAGAGGTCGAGCAGCTTCGCTTCGCCGAGGCTTCCCGCCTCGACTTTGGCTCCATCCCGCCACCCACGCATCCTCCCTCGCAACCCAGCTGCAGTCCCGTCCATCACCAACTGCCCGGCGCAGATCGCTCCCTCGGTCGCAATCACGCGCACTGCGTCACGCGGCCGTGACATCACCCCGTAGCGGCGCAGCATGTAGCCACGGCTCCAGCCGGTGCGCTCGTACTTGGCGTCGCTGCCGGCGCCGAGGCTTGCCGAATACGCGTGAACCGCTGTCGCCGCCGGCGCCAGCCGGCAGTGGGCGCCGGCTCCGGCCATGCGCAGCGCCAGGTCGAGGTCCTCGTAGTAGAGGAAGATGCGCTCGTCGAAGCCGCCAACCGCCTCGAAGGCGGTGCGGTCGTAGAGGGCGGCGCCGCCGGTCGGGCCGAGCGGGTCGGCCGCTCCGGTGAGCGCCGTCAGCGGCTCCCCGTGCAGGTAGTCGAAGCCCATCAGGGTGCGGTCGGCGACGATGCCGGCGGAGTCGATCAGGTGCGGTGCCCGTTCCTGAGTGAGCACCCCGGCGACCGCGCGCACCCCCTCCGAGGCAGCGTCGAGCAGGGCCTCGACGAAGCGCGGCTCGCACTCGGCGTCGTTGTTGAGCAGGATCAGCGGGTCGGCCGGGTGCTCGGCCACGGCCCGGTTCAGCGCCGGCCCGAAGCCGAGGTTGCGCTCCAGCGCCAACACCGTCACCTCGGGGAACTCGTCGTGCAGCAGCGCCAGCGAGCCGTCGCTCGAGCCGTTGTCGACGACGATCACGTCGACCGGCCGGCTCTGCTCGCGCAGGCTCCGCAGCGCCCGCCCGATTCGCTCGGATCCGTTGAAGTTGGGGATGTAAACGGCTGGTCGCACGGCTCTTTCTCGCAGTAAGTAGGGTTGCAGCCTCGCATGGAGCCACTGAAGGGACTCATCCTCTCGGGCGGCGCCGGAACTCGGTTGCGCCCGATCACCCACACCTCGGCGAAGCAGCTCGTGCCCGTCGCCAACAAGCCCGTGCTCTTCTACGGGATCGAGGCGCTGGTCGACGCCGGGGTGAAGGAGATCGGGATCATCATCGCGCCGGAGACCGGCGACGAGATCCGCGAGGCGGCCGGCGACGGCTCCCAGTTCGGGGCCGAGATCACCTACATCGTCCAGGACAAGCCCGCCGGCCTCGCCCACGCGGTCCTCACCGCGGCGGACTTCATCGGCGACTCGCCCTTCGTCATGTACCTCGGCGACAACCTCCTGCGCGACGGCCTGCGCGGCCTCGTCGCCACCTTCCGGGCCGACGAGCCGCATGCGCTGATCCTGCTCACGCCGGTCGACGACCCGCAGTCATACGGGGTGGCCGAGCTCGACGACGGCGGCGGCATCGTGCGGCTGATCGAGAAGCCCAAGGACCCGCCCTCGAACCTGGCCCTGGTCGGCGTCTACCTCTTCACCCCTTCGATCTTCGATGCCGCCCGCAGCCTCGAGCCCTCCTGGCGCGGCGAGTACGAGATCACCGAGGCGATCCAGGCATTGATCGACGACGGCCACAAGGTCCAGTCAGAGGTCGTGCGCGGCTGGTGGAAGGACACCGGCCAGCTCGCCGACATGCTCGAGGCCAACCGCCTCGTGCTCGAGGAGCTGGAGACGCGGCTCGACGGCACGGTCGACGAGGAGTCCCGGGTCGAGGGCCGCGTAGTCGTCGAGGAGGGCGCCACGCTGACCCGCTCGGTCGTCCGCGGCCCCGCCGTGATCGGCGCCGGCGCCTGCATCGAGGACGCCTACATCGGCCCCTATACCTCGATCGGCGATGGCGTCCACGTGCGCCGCTCCGAGGTCGAGCACTCGATCATCCTCGCCGACTCGGTGGTCGAGGACCTGGAGACGCGGATGGAGGCGAGCCTGCTCGGCCGCAACGTCAAGCTGACCCGCAGCGACGGCCCGCCGAAGACGCTGCGCCTGCTGGTCGGCGACAACTGCGAGATCAAAATCGTCTAGTGGGAGCTTCGTCGTGAAGCTCCTGGTCACTGGCGCGGCGGGAATGCTCGGCCGCGACGTGATGCTCGCCGCCGGCAACGCCGGCCACGACGTGGTCGGCTACGGCCGCGCCGAGCTCGACGTCACCGACCCCGGCGGGCTGGCGAAGAAGTTCGACCTCGAGCGTCCCGACGTCGTCATCAACTGCGCCGCCTGGACCGACGTCGACGGGGCCGAGGAGGCCGAGGAGGCCGCTTTCGCGATCAACGGGACGGGAGCCGGCAACGTCGCCGCCGCTGCGGCCGCGGTCGGCGCCAGCGTCGTCTACGTCTCCAGCGACTACATCTTCGACGGCGTCAAGGGCGCCCCCTACGTGGAAAGCGACCAGCCGGCACCGCTCTCCGCTTACGGCCGCACCAAGCTCGCCGGCGAGGAGGCGACCGTGGCCGCCAACAAGCGCCACTTCGTCGTCCGCTCCGCCTGGCTGTTCGGGATCGGCGGCCCCAACTTCGTCGAGACGATGCTGCGCCTGGCCGGCGACCACGGCGAGGTCCTCGTCGTCCGCGACCAGGTCGGCTCGCCCACCTACACCTGGCACCTCGCCTACGGGATCGTCCGCCTGATCGAGGGGATCGAGTTCGGCATCCACCACATGGCGGCCGCCGGGCAGTGCTCCTGGTACGAGTTCGCGCGGGAAATCTTCGAGCAGGCCAAGGTCGAGTGCAAAGTGCTCTCGATCACCACCGAGGAATTCGGAAGGCCGGCACCGCGCCCACCGTTCTCTGCCTTGACCAGCCAGCGCGAACACGCGATCCGGCTGCCTTCCTGGCAGGACGGTCTGGCCGGCTATCTCGCCCAACGACAAGCGGAGGAGGCAGCATGAAGCTGCTTGTAACCGGCGCCGCCGGCTTCATCGGTTCCACCTACGTCCGGATCGCCGGCGACGAGCACGAGATCACCGTGCTCGACAAGCTCACCTACGCCGGTCGGCCGGAGAACCTGCCCGACGGCATCGAGCTGATCGAGGGGGCGATCGAGGACCCGGGGATCGTGCGCGAGGCGATGGCGGGCAAGGACGCGGTAGTCAACTTCGCCGCCGAGTCCCACGTCGACCGCTCGATCGACGACCAGGACGCCTTCGCCCGCACCCACGTGATCGGCACCGGCACCCTGCTCGACGCCGCCCGCGAGCTCGGCGTCCCCCGCTACCTGCAGGTCTCCACCGACGAGGTCTACGGCTCGATCGAGTCCGGCTCCTTCACCGAGACCTCGCCGCTGGACCCCTCCTCGCCCTACTCGGCGACCAAGGCGGCCGGCGACCTGCTTGTAACCGCCCACGTCCACACCTACGGCATCGAGGCCTCGATCGTGCGCGGCTCCAACAACTACGGCCCGCGCCAGTACCCGGAGAAGCTGATCCCGCTGATTACGCTGAACGCCCTGCACGGCGACTCGCTGCCGGTCTACGGCGACGGCAAGCAGGTCCGCAACTGGCTCTACGTCGAGGACTTCTGCCGCGGCATCCACACGGTGCTGATGAAGGGCAAGGCCGGCGAGGCCTACAACGTCGGCGGCCCCGACGAGTGCGAGAACATCGAGGTGATCAAGCGGGTGATCGAGTTGACCGGCAAGGACGAGTCGCTGATCGAGTACGTCCAGGACCGCCCCGGCCACGACCGCCGCTACTCGCTCTCCTCGGCCAAGCTCAAGGAGGAGCTCGGCTGGGAGGCGCAGGTCCACTTCGCCGAGGGCCTCGAGAAGACCGTCGCCTGGTACCGCGACAACGAGGACTGGTGGGGGCCGATCCGCTCCGGCGAGTACCGCGAGTACTACGAAAAGCAGTACGGCAAGAGCCTCGGCTGATGGCGGAGAAGCTGCCGACCAAGCTCGACGGGGTCGTCCTGATCGAGCCCCAGGTCCACGGCGACAGCCGCGGCTTCATGCTCGAGTCCTTCAGCCGCGATGCCTGGGCCGAGCTCGGCGTCGGCGTCGAGTTCGTCCAGCACAACCACTCGCGCTCCTCCAAGGGGACGCTGCGCGGCATCCACTTCCAGACCGAGCCGGGCCAGGCGAAGCTGGTCCGCTGCCCGCGCGGGGCGATCCTCGACGTCGCCGTCGACCTGCGCCGCGACTCGGCCACCTACGGTCAGTGGGAGGCACACGTCCTCGACGACGAGAAGCATCACCAGCTCTTCGTCCCGGTCGGCTTCGGCCACGGCTTCGCCGTGCTCAGCGACGTCGCCGACGTCGCCTACCTCGTCTCCAGCCTCTACGACCCGCTGACCGAGGCCGGGATCGCCTGGGACGACCCCGACGTGGCGGTCGACTGGCAGGTCGAGGACCCGCTGCTGTCGGAGCGCGACAAGAGCGCCCCTAGCCTCGCCGAGATCGGCGAGACCCTGCCCTTCTAGCCCAGCCTCGCCGCGGCGCTGCGGGCGAGCGCGAGCGCGAGTTTGAGGTAGACGCCGGCGTAGACCGCGGCGTTCAGCAGCGGGTTGTGCTCGGGAGCGTCGAAGCGGCGGTAGAAGCGGGCCATGCCGCGGTGGAAGGCGATCTCCTGCTTGGGACGGCGCCGTCCGCCGCTGGAGGCGCCCTTGACGTGCAGGGCCACCCCGGCGGGCTCGTAGAAGACCTTCCAGCCCGCGTCCCAGAAGCGGTGGCACCAGTCGAGATCCTCCATGTAGAGCCAGTAGCCCTCGTCGAGCAGGCCGACCTCGCGGATCGCCTCGGCGCGGCAGAGCATGAAGGCGCCGTTGACGGCGTCGACCTCGCCCGGCTCGTCGTCGCCGAGCCCGGTCGCCCGGTACTGGCTCAGCGCCCCCGAGGCGCCCTTGGCGCGGCCGACCCCGGTGAAGTGGGCGAGGGCGCTCAGCGGGGTCGGGAAGGAGCGCTTGCAGGCGTGGTCGAGCTCACCCGACTCGAGCACGAGCTTGACCCCGACCATGCCGATCCGCGGCTGCGAGCGCAGCCGCGCCAGCGCCGCCTCGAGCGTCCCCGCGTAGACCTCGGTGTCGGGATTGAGCAGCAGCACCGCCGCCGCCTCGCTCTCGCGCAGGACGAGGTTGTTGGCGGCGGAGAAGCCGATGTTGCCCTGTCGCAGTAGGCGCACCTCGGGGAACTCGCGCGCGACCATCTCCGGCGTCCCGTCGGGGCTGCCGCTGTCGACCACGGTCACCCGCATCTCACCGCTCGCCGGGTGCTCGCGCAGCGAGGCGAGGCAGCGCCGCAGCAGCGCTTCGGCGCCGTGGCTGACGATCACGACCTCGAGATCGGGCGTCCCGGCCATCGCCGGCCCCTAGAGGGCGCTGTCGCCGCGGATGACGGCGCCCGGGGTGCGCAGCAGGATCGCCAGGTCGGTCAGCAGCGAGAGGTTGTCGAGGTAGTCGCGCTCCATCGCCAGCCGCTCCTCGAAGGTGAGGTCGCTGCGGCCGTAGACCTGCATCGGCCCGGTTATGCCGGGCTTGATCGCCAGCCGCCCGCGCTGGCGCTCGTCGTAGAGGGCGACGACGCTCTCCTGCTCGGGCCGTGGGCCGACCAGCGACATCTCGCCGCGCAGGACGTTGATCAGCTGCGGCAGCTCGTCGAGGCTGTAGCGGCGCAGGGTGCGGCCGCTGCGGGTCACCCGCGGGTCGTCGGGGATCTTGAAGGCGGGTTGGTCGAGCTTGGTCAGGTCGACGAGCTCGCCCAGGCGCTCCTCGGCATCGACGACCATGGTCCGGAACTTGACCATCTCGAAGGGCTCGCCGTCCTTGCCGGCGCGGCGCTGGCGGAAGAAGACGGGCCGGCCGGAGTCGACCAGGATCG
The DNA here is from genome assembly GCA_036513995.1 of Solirubrobacterales bacterium. Classification (GTDB taxonomy): domain Bacteria; phylum Actinomycetota; class Thermoleophilia; order Solirubrobacterales; family 70-9; genus VAYN01. The sequence goes on from DATBXZ010000167.1 coordinate 7,792, forward strand.
CGATCGCGCACAGCGCTAGCAGCGGCGAGAGCAGAACCAGGAGGAAGGCGGAGACGACCACGTCCAGCACCCGCTTCATCGCCTCGGTCGAGCGCGAGGGGTCGGAGAAGCGGAAGTCGAGGACCGGCAGCTCGGCCAGGCGGTTGAGCTCGATCCCCGGCCCCAGCAACCCGTAGTGCTGAGGCAGGAAGGTCAGCGCCAGCCCGGCCTCCTTGCACTCTTCGATCAGTCGCTCGGCGGCCGGCTCGCTCATGTCGAGCTCGGTCACCACGACCCGCTCGATCTCGTGCTCGCGGGCGACTTTGGCGATGTCGGCGACAGCGCCCAGCCGCGGCAGCTCCGAGGCCGCCTCGTCGGCCGCCGAGAGGTAGCCGATCAGCACCAGCCGCGTCTCCGGATGGGTGGAGACTCGCCGCGCCACCATGTCGACGGCGGCGGCCGGCCCGATCACGACCCCCGCCGCGAGCCCGGTCAGGCGGTGCCAGAGGAAGCGCAGCACGCCGCGCAGGACGAAGCTGCCGCCCAGGGCACCGAGGCCGACCGCGATCGCGCTGGCGGGGGAGAGCGGACCGACCGGGCTCAGCGCCAGCAGGCCGTCGAGGACGAGAGTGCCGAGCACGCTGGCCGAGACCAGCGAGGGCAGCTCGTCCAGGGTGCTGTGGCGGATCCGGCGGTGGTCGTTGTCGTAGAGGCCGTGGAGTTTGATCACGAGGATCCAGGTGGGGCTGAAGAGCACCGCCCAGAACAGCGTCGCGACGTCGGTG
>DATBXZ010000168.1:0-6592 GCA_036513995.1 Solirubrobacterales bacterium
CGAGGGCGCGGTTCCTTGAGCCTCCGAGTGAGGGTCACCCAACCCCTGCCTCAACACAGACAGCTATTGAGCTGAGTGGGCGCCTGCGGGAGGGGTATCACGGTCCCTTGCACACACGCCTACGGAAGAAAAAACCCGCCGGGGTGGTGTCTGGGGAGATAACCCCGGCGGGCTTGTGTGTCTCGTCCGCGGGAGAATCTAGGGCCGTGCTCTAAAGCGCCTCTAAAGGATCCCCGGCGACCGGCTTGGACCTTGCAAGGGGGATGCGGGTGCGGAAGAGGGCGCCGCCCGACTTCGACTCGAGGGCCTCGACCTTGCCCCCGTGCGAGGCGGCGACGGCGCTGACGATCGCCAGGCCGAGGCCGGTGCCGGTGCCGCGGGCGGTGTCGGACGGCCCTTCGCCGCGGACGAAGCGATCGAAGACCTGCTCGCGCATCGCCACCGGGATGCCGGGGCCGTCGTCGGCCACCTCGACCACGGCGTCGTCGCCCTCTTCGCGCAGGCTCAGCTCGATCAGCGCCCCGGTGGGCGTGTGGCGGGCGGCGTTGTCGAGCAGGTTGAGGACCATCCGGTGCAGCTCGTCGGCACTGCCCTCCACCCGCAGCGGCCGGTCGTTGTCGACGGTCAGGGTGCGTTCGCCCATCAAGGGCGCCGCCTCGGCGGCCGCGTCGCCGGCGATTTCGGCGAGGTCGCAGCGGCGGTGCTTGTCGAGGCGGCCGGCGTCGGCCCTTGCCAGCAGCAGCAGGTCGCCGACCAGGCGGCTCATCCGCCGCGAGGAGCGCAGCGCCGAGTCGACGACCTCGCGGTCTTCGGCCTGTCCGGGGTCGCCGAGCGAGGCCTGCAGCAGCTCGAGGTTGGCGAGCACGCTGGTCAGCGGCGTGCGCAGCTCGTGCGAGGCGTCGGCGACGAACTCACGCTGCTTCTGCATCGCCCCCTCGCGCTCGGCTCGGGCGCCGTCGAGCGAGCGCAGCATCTGCTCCAGGGTCAGCGCCAGCTCGCCCACCTCGTCCTCGACCGCCGGCTCCGGCATCCGCCGCGACGGATCGCGGGTGGCCGCGATCTCGCGCGCGGTGGCGGTCAGCTGCGCGATCGGCCGCATCGCCCGGCCGGCGATCGCGACCCCGGCGAAGCTGGCCAGCAGGGTGCCGCCGAGGATGCCGCCGAGAACCAGCAGCCAGACCCGGTCGATCGTCGAATCGACCCGATCGAGGCTGCGTCCGTACTGGACGTAGCCAGCGAGTTCTTCGTTTTCGTTGAAGATCCGCTCGGTGGCGACCCGCATCTCCCCGTAGTCGACGATGCCTTCCCGGGGCGGCCCGAGGGTGGCCGCTCCCTTGCTCTCTTCGATCAGCTGCCCGCTGGAGTCGAAGATCCGCGCCGAGGCATCGTCGGGGAGGACGAAGGCGTTCAGCTGCGGACCACCTCGGGCTTCGGGCTCGCCGAACGGGGGATGGACGATCCTCAGTTCCCCGGCCAGGATCTGGACGGCGCTGCGGACCTCGTTGTTGAAGTCGTCGCGGATCCGCTGGGTCGCGATTTTGCCGATCGCACCGCCGAAGAGGACGAGGATCAACAGCGTCAACCCCGAGGAGACCGCGGCCAGGCGCCAGCGCACCGGCCAGGAGCGCGGATGAGCGAGGCGGCGGAGCCAGCCTCTGACGCGGGTGCCCCGGCTCTTCAAGCGCTAGTCCTTCAGCACGTAGCCGGCACCGCGCTTGGTGTGCAGCAGGCGCGGCTCGCCACCGGCCTCGAGCTTGCGCCGCAGATTGGAGATGAAAACGTCGATCGTGTTGGTGGCGGCCATCGGGTCATAGCCCCAGACCTCGTCGAGCAGGCGCTCGCGGGAGATCACCAGGCGCTCGTTGCGCATCAGGAACTCGAGCAGCTCGAACTCGCGGTTGGTCAGCTCGATCTCGCGCGCTCCGCGCCGCACCTCGCGGGTGTCGGGGTTGAGCTGGAGGTCGCCGACCGCGAGCGAGGCGGTGCCGCGGGGCGGCCGCCGCCGCAGCAACGCCCGGATCCGCGCCAGCAGCTCCTGGCGCTCGAAGGGCTTGACCAGGTAGTCGTCGGCGCCGCTGTCGAGGCCGGCGACGCGATCGTCGGTCTCCGCTCGCGCGGTCAGCATCAGGATCGGCACGTCGCCGTCCGCGCGCAGGCGGCGGCAGACCTCGACTCCGTCGAGACGGGGGAGCCCGAGGTCGAGCACGACCAGGTCGGGCACGAAGCCGGCGGCGATGTCGAGGGCCTCGACCCCGTCGGCCGACGTCTTGACCTCGTAGCCCTCGTTGCGGAGCGAGCGGCGCAGGACGTCGGCGATGTCGGTGTCGTCCTCGACCACGAGGACGCGACCGCCGCCGATATCGGAATCGGTGAGCATCGCTCGATGTTAGCCCGCCATTCCGCGCTCCTTGCTGGATTTAGGGCGAATTTATGCGCAGGGGTGGGCCCTTGCGCGTCGAACCGGGACAGCATGTTCGTTCGCAAGAAGCGCGCGCCCGCGCGCAAAGCCAAAGCCGGAAAAAAACGAGCCAAAGCGGCGCGGCCGAAGGGCGGCCTGCATCTGCCCGCCGGGCTGGAGCAGCGCCACCTCGATCTGATCGGCCTCTTCCTGGTCGCCTTCGGCGTCTACCTGGTCTTCGTCCTCTTCCTCGGCTGGGAGGGCGGCAAGGTCGGCTATGGGGTCGAGACCGGCCTCACCTATCTCTTCGGGACCGTCGGCGCGCGGATCTTCACCGTCTTGATGCTGCTGATGGGAGGGATGCTCCTGACCGGCACCTCCGTCTCGGCGCTGGTCCGGGGCATCGGCCGCGGCATGAGGACGACGTCGCGGGTCGTCTTCCACGGCGGCGACAGCGCCGCCCGCACGGTTGCCCGCACCCACGCCGACTGGCGCGAGCAGCGCCAGACCCGCTCGGAGGCCGAGACCATGGCCGGCGCCACCGACGTGATGAGCTCGTATCCCGACACGGACGAGTTCGAGCCGACCGTGCAACTGGCCGAGGACGAGCCGGACCTGGCGATCGCCGCCGGCGACTTCGATCGCGAACTGGAGGAGATCGCCACCACCGAAGAGGACGCGATCGAGGCCGAGGAGCCGATCGTCGTACCCGAGCAGACTTCGTTGACCCCGATGGGCGAGAAGCGCGGCGTCACCGCTTCGGACGAGATCGACTACCGCCCGCCGCCCGCGAATTCGCTGGAGCGGGGCAAGGGGGACAAGGGCCCGGATCCACGCGACCAGGAAGTGGTCGGCCGCAAACTGGTCGAGACCCTCGGCCACTTCGGGGTCGAGGCGAAGATCGTCGGCGTCGTCAGCGGCCCCCATGTCTCCCGCTACGAACTGCGCCTGGCCCCGGGGATCAAGGTGAAGAAAGTCACCGAGCTGGCCAACGACCTCGCCTATGCCCTCGCCTCGACCGATATCCGCATCCTGGCGCCGATTCCCGGCAAGCAGGCGGTCGGGGTCGAGGTCCCGAACGCGCGCCGCCGCATCGTCCGCCTCGGTGACATCTACGCGGGCCGGCCCGAGAAGACCTCGCCGCTGGTCGCCTGGCTCGGCAAGGGGATCGACGGCAACCCGGTCTGGACCGACCTGGCGAAGATGCCGCACGTGCTCGTTGCCGGCACCACCGGCTCGGGCAAGTCCGCCTGCGTCAACGGGATCCTCTCCTCGATCCTGATGCAGGCCTCGCCGAACGAGGTCCGGCTGGTGCTGGTCGACCCCAAGCAGGTCGAGCTCAACCACTACGAGAACGTGCCGCACCTGCTGACGCCGGTGGTGACCTCGCCGCGCCTGGCCGCCAACGTCCTCTCCAACCTGATCGGCGAGATGGAGACCCGCTACGGGATCATGAGCGAGGCTCGCTGCCGCAACCTTGGGGAGCTCAACCGCTACCGCAAGAAAAAAGGGGACGCGCCGCTGCCGCACATCCTCTGCGTGATCGACGAGCTCGCGGACCTGATGATGGTCGCCCCGGCCGAAGTCGAGGACTCGATCATCCGCCTCGCGCAGAAGTCGCGCGCCACCGGCATCCACCTCGTGCTGGCGACCCAGCGGCCCTCGACCGACATCATCACCGGCACGATCAAGGTCAACATCCCCTCGCGGATCGCCTTCGCCGTCTCTTCTCAGACCGACTCGCGGGTGATCCTCGACCAGGGTGGGGCGGAGTCCCTGCTCGGCCAGGGCGACATGCTCTTCCGCGGCGCCGGCAGCTCGAAGCTGCAGCGCGTCCAGGGTGCCTTCATCACCGAGGACGAGATCGCCCGCATCACCAACCACTGGGCCAGGCAGGGCGAACCCGAATTCGAGGCTGAGCTGCTGGAGACCCCGGAGGAGGCCGCCGAGGAGGGTCACGAGGGCGAGTTCGACCCCGACAGCGACGACCTGCTCGACGAGGCGATCCGCCTGGTCGTCCAGACCGAGACCGCCTCGGTCTCGATGATCCAGCGCCGCCTGCGGGTCGGCTACACCCGCGCCGGCCGGCTGATCGACATGCTCGAGCGACGCGGCGTCATCTCCGGCTACGAGGGCTCGAAACCGCGCCAGGTGCTGATCACCCAGGCCGATCTCAACCGCGTGCTCGCCCCTGCCGGACAGGGCGCACCGCCCGAGCTCGATACCTCCGACTCCGAGCCGGATCTGTAGCGAGCGGCGGTCCGGTAGCTTCACGGCGTGATTCGCGCCGGGATCGTCGTCACTGGGACCGAGGTCATCACCGGGCGCATCTCGGATTCCAACGGTCCCTGGGTCTCCGAACGGCTGGCCGGCCTGGGAGTCGAGGTCGCCCACATACTCGTCGTCGCCGACCGCCCGGACGACCTCGAGGCCGGGCTGCGCTTCCTGGCCGCGGAGGGGATGGACCTGATCGTCACCACCGGCGGTCTCGGTCCCACCGCAGACGACCTCACGGCGGAGGTGGTGGCTCGCTTCGCCGGCCGCGAGTTCGTCCTCGACGCGGAGGTGGAGGCGAAGATCGCCGAGATCCTGCGTGGTTTCGCCCGCCGCGGTGGCTTCGACTTCGACGAGGAGGCGATCATGGAGGCGAACCGCAAGCAGGCGATGGTGCCGGCGGGCGCGATCGCGCTGGACCCCGTCGGCACCGCACCCGGGCTCGTCGTTCCGGCCGGGGAGCGGGTCGTGATCGTCCTGCCCGGTCCGCCGCGGGAGCTGCGGCCGATGTGGTCGGCGGCACTCGAGGCCGGGCCCGTGCGCGAGGTGCTGGCCCGGGCGACGGCGCTGCGCGGCTACACGCTGCGGATGTTCGGCGTGCCCGAGTCGGAGATCGCCAAGAGCCTGCGGGAGATCGAGGGCGACGGGGTCGATATCGACACGGTCGAGATCACCACCTGCCTGCGCCGTGGCGAGATCGAGATCGACGTCCGCTACCGCGACGAGAGCGAGGCCGTCGCCGGTGCGGTCCGCGACGGGCTGGCCGAGCGCCACGGGCGCCATCTCTTCAGCCGCGACGGCGAGACGATCGACTCCCAGGTGGCGAAGCTGCTCCAAGGGCACCGGCTGGGCCTGGCCGAGTCCTGCAGCGCCGGGCTGCTGGCGGCGCGGATCACCAACGTGCCGGGCGCCTCTGCCTACATGGCCGGTGGCGTCGTCTCCTACGCGGACGAGGCCAAGGTAGACCTGCTGGGCGTGGACCCGGCGCTGATCGCCGACAAGGGCGCCGTCTCGCCCGAGGTGGCGGAGGCGATGGCGATCGGGGCGCTGGAGCGCTTCCAGGCCGACGTCGCGGTCTCGATCACCGGTATCGCCGGGCCCGACGGCGGCAGCGAGGAGAAGCCGGTCGGCTACGTCTGCTTCAACGCCCGTCTCGCCGACGGCACCAGCATCGCCCGCGACCCGGTCATCCCCGGCGGCCGCGAGGACATCCGCGAACGCTCAGCCCTGGTCGGCATGCACCTGCTGCGAATCCTCCTCGGCGGTGCCGAGCCACCGCTCTAGAGCTGAATTTCCAGGGCGGCGCGCAAGTTGTGACGCTTGCTCCACGAAAGAGCCTCAACGCCTGCGCCGTGGCGCCGTAGCGTTGCCGGCCATGGCGGCGAAGGACGTCCGCCTCGTTTTCTACCGTTCTGAACTCCAGCCGTCGGGTGCGCTACGTCCCGCTGGCCCAAATCCAGCTGCCCGGCGCAGGGTGGCAGTGAGGTGATCGAGATGGCAGACAGAAGGACCGGAATGAGCGGCTTGAATGGCCTCAACGACGTTTCCGCGAAGGAAGCGAAAGCCAAGGACGCGGCGCTGGAGAGTGCGGTCAGCGGCATCAAAAAGGAGTTCGGCGAGGGCTCGCTGATGCGGCTCGGCGACAAGGGCACGGTCAAGGTGGAGGCGATCCCGACCGGCTCCCTGGCGCTCGACCTCGCGCTCGGCATCGGCGGCGTGCCGCGCGGCCGGATCGTCGAGATCTTCGGCCCCGAGTCCTCCGGTAAGACGACCCTGGTCAACCACATCATCGCCCAGGCCCAGGCCCTCGGCGGCGTCTGCGCCTTCATCGATACCGAGCACGCGATCGACCCGGTCTACTCGCGGGCGATCGGCGTCGACACCGACGAGCTGCTGGTCTCGCAGCCGGATTACGGCGAG
>DATBXZ010000169.1:0-3280 GCA_036513995.1 Solirubrobacterales bacterium
CGTGATCAGCGTCCTCCACTCCGGCTTCGGCATCGGTACCGCCGATGCCCTCGCCTACGGCGTCATCCTGCAGGCGGTGGAGATCGCCACCGCGGTCGCCCTCGGCCTGCCGGCGCTCGTCCGCGAGGGCTTGACCTGGAGCGACTTGCGCGTGCAGGCGCTATCGACCGCGCCCGTCCACCTCGAGTCGAAACCCCGCGAGCGCGGCTCAGCCGCTCAGCTCTGAGGCCATCGCCGGCTCGGAGTCGTCCTCGTCGGGATCGGACTCGGGCGGCAGCTCGCCACCGCGGTCGGTGCCGGCGATCAGCTCGTCGGGTGCCTTCTCGGCGGGGATGAAGCCGGACTTCATGCCGAAGTAGACGGCCTGGGGGTGGTGGGCGACGATCGCCACCGTCGACTGCTCCGGCATCACCGCGAAGCCGTCGGACAGCGTCATGCCGATCTCTTCGAGGCCGAGCAGGCGCCAGACCTTCTCGTGCTCGGACTGGTCCGGGCAGGCCGGGTAGCCCCAGGAGTAGCGGCGGCCCTGGTCGGGGTCGATCTCGAGCTGGCGGCGGATGTCGGCGTGCAGCCACTCGGCCAGGCCCTCGGCCGACTGCACGCCGAGCCCATGCACGTAGAGCTGCTCGGCGAACTCTCCCTCACGCTCCAGCCGCTCGATCAGCTCGGTCACCTCGGGCCCGACGGTGACGCCCTGCAATGCGACGACGTCGCGTTCCCCGGAGTCGAGCGGGCGGTAGAAGTCGGCGAGGCAGATGCGGTCGTGCTTGGGCTGGCGCGGGAAGACGAGGCGCTCGACCTCGCGGCCGGGGTTCTCGGGGTCGAAGATCGCCAGCTCGTTGCCGTCCGAGTTGCAGGGGAAGTAGCCGAGCCGCGCCCGCGGATGCAGGTAGCTCTGCTCGCGCCACATCCGCTCCAGCCGCGGCGCGAAGCCCTCCTCCTCGTCGGTCCCCTCGACCAGTTCCCGCCAGGCCTCGCCCTTGACCCCGCGCCCGCCCCAGTGCAGCTTGAAGAGCACGTGGCGGTCGAGGTAGGGGTAGACGTCGGCGAGGTCGATGTCGACCTCGCGCGGGCCCCAGAACGGTGGCGCCGGGATCGGGTTGTCGGTGGCGGTCGCGGAGCGGACGCTGGCATCGGTGACCGGCGGCGAGTCGTCGACCACGACCGGCTTCTCGCGCAGCTGCCTGGCCTCGGCCCGGATCCGCTCGACCAGCGCCTCGCGGGCCGGCTCGTCGACCAGCGCGTCCATCGTGTCGAGCCCCTGGAAGGCGTCCTTGCAGTAGAAGACGCCGGGCTCGTAGATGTCGTCGGACTCGCGGCCCTTGGGGTAGAGCGTGCGGCGGCCGAAGTCGCGGTTGATCGCGGCGCCGCCGATCAGCACCGGGAACCCGAGCCCGCGCTGGTGCAGCTCCTGGATGCAGGCGGGCATCTGCTTCGAGGTCGAGACGAGCAGGGCGGAGAGGCCGATCGCGTCGGCCTCGTTCTCCACTGCGGCCTCGATGATCGCGTCGATCGGGACCTGCTTGCCGAGGTCGATCACGGTGTAGCCGTTGTTGGTCAGGATCGTGTTGACGAGCGACTTGCCGATGTCGTGGACGTCGCCGAAGACGGTCGCGATCACGACCTTGCCCTTGGTGTGGCCGTCGATCCGGTCCAGGTAGTTCTCGAGCTGGGCGACGGCGCGCTTCATCACTTCGGCCGACTGCAGGACGAAGGGCAGGATTAGTTCGCCGGCGCCGAACTTGTCGCCGACCTCCTTCATCGCCGGCAGCAGCACCTCGTTCAGCGTCGGGACGGCGCCGATCTTCTCCACCGAGCGGTCGATCCAGTCCTCGACCCCGTCCTTCTTGCGGCGCAGGATGTGCCAGTGCAGGGCCTCCTCGGGCTCCATGCCGGCGGTCGGGTCGGCGGCCTCGACCGCGGCCTCCTCGCCCTGGGACTCGAAGTGGGCGATGAACTTCTCGAGGGCGTCCTCGCTGCGGTTGAAGACGAGGTCGTCGGTCAGCTCGCGCTCGGCGTCGGAGATCTCGCTGTACGGCGTGATGTGGTTCGGGTTGACCATCGCCAGGTCGAGCCCGGCCTCGACGCAGTGGTGCAGGAAGACGGAGTTGAGGATCGCCCGTGGCCGCGGCGAGATGCCGAAGGAGACGTTGGAGACGCCGAGCGAGGTCTTGACGCCGGGGATTTCCGCCTTGATCCGGCGGATCCCCTCGATCGTCTCCACCGCCGAGGGCTTCCACTCGTCGTCGCCGGTGGTCAGCGTGAAGGTCAGGGCATCGAAGATCAACGCCTCCGGCTCGAGCCCGTGCTCGCCACAGGCGATCTCGCGAATTCTCTGGGCGATCTCGACCTTGCGCTCGGCCGTCTTCGCCATCCCGACCTCGTCGATCGTCAGGGCGATCAGCGCCGCGCCGTGCGCCTTGGCCAGCGGGATCACCTTGTCGGCCTTCTCGCGGCCGGCCTCGAGGTTGATCGAGTTGACGATCGCTCTCCCGGGGATCGTCTCCAGCGCTGCCTTCAGCACCTCGGGCTCGGTCGAGTCGATCTGGATCGGCGTCGGCTGGGTCAGCGAGACCCGCTTCGCGACGGCGCTCATCTGCTCGTCCTCGTCGGAGCGCTCGGTCAGCGCCACGCAGAGGTCGAGCACGTGGGCGCCGCCTTCGACCTGGTCTTCGGCGACCTGGACGAGGCCGTCGTAGTCGTCGGCCAGCAGCAGCTCCTTGGCTTTGCGCGAGCCCTGCGAGTTGACGCGCTCGCCGACCAGGGTCGGGCGCGGCTCCTGCACGAGCGCGGTCGAGGTCATCATCGAGGAGACCTCGATCGGCCCCGGCGCCGGGCGCTCGCCGGGGACGCGGCCCTTGACCTGCTCGGCGATCGCGGCGATGTGCTCGGGCGTCGTCCCGCAGCAGCCGCCGACGATGCCGACCCCGTAGCGCTCGACGAACTCGCCCAGCGTCGCCGCCAGCGGCCCGGGCTTTTCGGGGAAGATCGTCTCGCCGTCGGGGCCCTGCAGGGGCAGGCCGGCGTTGGGGATGCAGTGGACCGGCAGCGGGCTGGTCTCGCCGAGGAAGCGGATCGCGTCGCGCATGTCCTCGGGGCCGGTCGAGCAGTTGAGCCCGATCACGTCGACGTCGAGCGCCCGCAGCGTCGTCAGCACCGCCTGGATGTCGGTCCCCAGCAGCATCTTGCCGCCGTTGGGGAGGAGCGAGACGCTGGTCTGGATCGGCAGCGTGCGGCCGGTCTGGGCGAAGGCCTCGCGGGCGCCGAAGATCGCCGCCTT
>DATBXZ010000170.1:0-4376 GCA_036513995.1 Solirubrobacterales bacterium
AGCACGAAGACCGCGATTGCCACCGCGATCGCCGCCAGCCCGGCCCCGATCAGGTAGGCGACGTGGTAGCCGGAGGTCAGCGCCGAGGCGTTGGAGACGCCGCTATCGACCAGATGCTGGGTACGCTGGGTGGAGAGGGTGGCCAGCACCGCCAGCCCGATCGCACCGCCCACCTGCATGCTGGTGTTGACCAGGCCGGAGGCGAGCCCGGCGTCTTCCGGCGTTGCCCCCGACATCGCCAGGGTCATGATCGCCGGGAAAGCGGAGCCCATGCCGACGCCGATCAGCAGGAACGGCGGCAGCAGGTCGATCAGGTAGTTGCCGTCGACCGGGGTGCGGGCAAAGAGGAGCAGGGCGACGACAGTCAGGCAGACACCCGGGATCAGCGTCTTCCGCGGCCCGAAGCGCATGATCAGCTTTTCCGAGAAGCCGAGCGAGAGCGTCCCCATCACCAGCGTCGTCGGCAGGAAGGCGAGGCCGACCTCGAGGGTGCTGTAGTGGAGGACGCGCTGCAGGTAGAGGGCGCCGAGGAAGAACATCCCGAACATGCCGGCGACCAGCAGCGCCTGCAGCACGTTGGCGCCGGCGACGTTGCGGGAGCGGAACAGGCGCAGCGGCATCAGCGGGTTGGAGATCGTCGCCTGGCGGTAAATGAAGGCCGCCAGCAGCGCGGCCGAGACGGCACTGAGCGCGAGCGTTTTCGAGTCGACCCAGCCCCACTCGCTGACCTGGAGGATCGTGAAGACGCCGATCATCAGCGCCGCCGTGATCAGCGCCGCGCCGGGGAAGTCGGCGCCCTCGTGCAGGCCGATCCCCTCTTTGGCCTCCACCAAGCGCGTCGCCAGGTAGGCGACGAGGACGCCGATCGGCAGGTTGATCAGGAAGATCCAGTGCCAGCTGATCGCCTCGGTAATGATGCCGCCGAGCAGCAGCCCGATCGAGCCGCCGGCGGAGGCGACGAAGCCGAAGACGCCGAGCGCTTTCGCCTGGTGGGCCGGCTCCGGGAACATCGTCACGATCATCCCCAGGATCACCGCCGAGGCCAGTGCCCCGCCGACACCCTGGACGAAGCGGGCGCCGATCAGCATCTCCTGGCTCTGCGAGGCGGCGCAGAGCAGCGAAGCGCAGGTGAAGATCGTCAGCCCGACGAGGAAGATGCGGCGCTGGCCGACCAGGTCGCCGAGCCGCCCGGCCAGCAGCAGCAGGCCGCCGAAGGGGATCATGTAGGCGTTGATGACCCAGGCCAGCTTGCTCTGGGAGAAGCCGAGGCTGTCCTGGATCGAGGGCAGGGCGACGTTGACGATCGTCGCGTCGAGGACGATCATCAGCATCCCCGTGCAGAGCACGTAGAGGGCGAGCCAGCGGGTGCGGTCGTTGTTCTGTTCGGCGATAGCGGTAGTCATGTGAGTTGAGACTGGGAAGGCGAAAACCGCCCTGCCGCGGCCGGGGTCGGCAGCACGGTCGGGTCACCGAGAATAGCCATCCGGGGTGTTCGCCGGGACGTGAGTTTGCTCACCCTCAGTGGGCGCGGGCGACTGCGGCGGCTTCCTCGCTACCGAGGTAGGGCATCAGGGTGAACTCGACGAGGTCGGGGAGGAGCCCCTCCAGCTGGTTGGCCTTGCCGGCGACGATGCGCCGAGAGATCAGCGAGATCACGCCGCCGACCAGGGCTTCCTCGGTGGCCGGCGAGAGGCGCGAGAGCACTTCCGGCGAACGCCCTTCGCGGCCGCTTTGGAAGTAAGGGACAAAGCTCTCGACGGCGCTGTCGTAGCGTTCGACTGCGACCCGGCCGGCGACCAGGGCCTCGACCGTGCAGAGGCGGGCGAAGGTGGGATCGGCGGCGAGGAAGCGCAGCATCGTGACGATCCCGGCGCGGACCGCCTGCGGCCACTCGCCCTCCCGCTCGAAGGCCTGGCCGGCCCGCTCGCACAACTGCGCCATCACCATGTCGTAGGCGGCAACGAAGCACTCCTCCTTGCTGCCGAAATGCTCATAGAAGGTGCGCTTGGAAACCGCGGCGTGGCGGGCGATGCGAGCGATGGTAGTGCCGGCGTAGCCGTTTTCGGCGAGCGCCGCGGCGAGGCCGGCGATCAGCCGCTCACGCTGGTTGTGGACGACGAACTCGCGCGGCAAACCGTGCTTTCCCGGGGGCAGGCGAGCGAGCTCGGGGGGGTACTCGTCGCCGTCCTCGAGCTGAGTATCGGCGGAAATTGCAGCCACGAGCCGACGATACCGATCGAGCCTCAGCTCAGCTGCAGGCGCCGAGCGCCTAGAGGCGTTCGAGGCGGTCGGACTCGATGCCGCGGGTGACGCCACGGAAGTCGATCGTGCGCGGGGCGGTGGCGACAACGCCGGCGTAGTCGATGCCCGGGTGGGCGGTGACGATCGCGGCGAGGTCGGTGGCGGCAAGGGCGGAGGCGAGGTCGACCGAGGCGAGGTCGACCTCGGGCAGCTCGGGAACGAAGGGATCGTGGTAGGAGACGTCGGCCTCCAGCGCCCGCAGCAGGCGGACGATGGCCAGCGCCGGGGACTCGCGGGTGTCGCCGCTGCCGGCCTTGTAGCTGGCGCCGAGAATGAGGACTCGCGAGCCCTTGACCGGCTTCTCGGCCTGGTTGAGGACGCGCTCGATGCGCTCCACGCAGAAGGCCGGCTGAGCCTGGTTGACCTTGCCGGCGAGCTCGATGAACTCGGGGTAGAAGTTCTGTTCGCGGGCGCGGAAGGCGAGGTAGAAAGGGTCGACGGGGAGGCAGTGGCCGCCCATCCCCGGCCCCGGCTCGAAGCGCATGAAGCCGAAGGGCTTGGTCGAGGCGGCGTCGATCACCTCCCAGACGTCGATCCCGAGCCGGTCGCAGAGCTGGGCGAGCTCGTTGACGAAGGCGATGTTGACCGAGCGGAAGACGTTCTCCAGCAGCTTCGAGAGCTCGGCCGCCTCCGGGGTCGAGACGATGACGACCTCGTCGCATACCAGCGCGTAGAGCCGGCGAGCGCGCTCGGTGCAGGCGGCGGTCATGCCGCCGACCAGCTTCGGCGTGGTCCTGATCGTGTAGTCGGTGCGGCCGGGGTCGATCCGCTCGGGGGAGAAGGCGACGAAGAAATCGCTGCCGAGGGCGAGGCCGGAGCGCTCGAGGATCGGGGTCAGCCGCTCGCGGGTCGTGCCCGGGTAGGTGGTCGACTCGAGGACGACGAGCTGACCGGCGCGGAGGACGCCGGCGAGGGCCTCGGCGGCGTCGATCAGATAGGTGAGGTCGGGCTCGCGGGAGCTGGTCAGCGGCGTCGGCACGCAGACGATCACCGCCTCGCACTCGACCATGTCGGCGTACTCGGTGCTTGCCCGCAGGCGCTCGCCGAGCGGCGTCAGAGCGCTGTCGGGAACGTCCTCGATGTAGCTGCGGCCGGCGTTCAGCGCCTCGACCTTGACCGGGTCGAGGTCGAGGCCGTTGACCTCGTGCCCAGCCTCGGCGAAAGCGACTGCCAGGGGTAGGCCGACGTAGCCAAGTCCGACGATCCCGATCTTCATCGTCAGAGCATAGGCGCGGTTGGACACGCCGCCATCGCTGCCCTACGCTGCTTGGGATGGATTCTTCGGCACCGGATCCACGGTCGGAGCCGGGTGCGAGCCAAGCTCTTCCCCGGGTCTACGCGGTCCGCTCCGAGCGCGAGCGGCTGCTGGAGGCGATGGTCCGCGTCGCCGCCGCCAAGGGGTACGAGGCGACCACCGTCGACGACGTGCTCGAGGCGGCAGCCGTCGATCGCGCGACTTTCGACTCGATGTTCGCCAGCCGCGAGGCCTGCTTCCTGGAGGGCTACGACGCCGTCATCGATGTCCTCGTAGCCCATGTCTCCAGCGCCTACGAGAGCACCGTCGGGCAGCCCTGGCCGGACCGGATCGCAGCCGCCCTACGCGCCCTGGTCGACTTGCTGGCAACCGAGCACGACATCGCCCGGATGGCGATGGTCGAGGTGACCGCGGTCGGCGAGGACGCGCGGATCCGCTACCGGGCGGCGCTCGGCCGCTTCACCTACTTCCTCGAGGAAGGGCGGATCGTCTCCCCCCAGGCCGACGAGCTGCCGGCCGATACCTCCCGCTTCGCGATCGGCGGCGCCACCTCGATGATCTTCGACGAGGTACGCGCGGGGCGCGGGGCGGAACTGCGGCGACTCCTGCCCGACCTGCTGTTCGCGGTGCTGATGCCGTATATCGGCCCGGCGGCAGCCGAGGACGAGATGCGCCGCGTAGCCGGCGAGGGCTGAGCTGCCGGCCGTCAGACGCCCTTGCCGCCGCGGCCCTCGCCGGCGGCGAAGCGGGCCGCGCCCGCGACGGCGATCGCGAGCGTCTCGCGCCCGAGCCGGTGCTCGAGAGCGAGGCCCTCGGCCAG
>DATBXZ010000171.1:0-4097 GCA_036513995.1 Solirubrobacterales bacterium
GGCATCCTCGGGCACGTCGACCGGATCGCCGACCTCGACCTCGAGGGGGTCGAGCCGACCTCGCACGTGGTCCAGTTGGAGAACGTGCTGCGCGCCGACGAGCCTTGGACGAGCCTGCCGCCGGCGGTGGCGCTGGCGAGCGCTCCCGAGCCGCAAGACGGCGCCTTCCGCGCCCCCTCGCCGCAGGCCGACGTCGACTGATGGCCGAGCTGACCGACCTGTCCGTCGCCGAGGCGGCGGCGAAGATCGCCGCGGGCGAGATCTCGGCCGATGAGTACGACTCGGCCTGGCGCGCCGCCGCGGCGTCCGACGAGCTGAACGCCTACCTCTGGACCGCCGAGCACGGAGGCGAGGGCGAACCCGACTGGACCGGCGACGGCGAGAGCGCCCCCGAAGGGGAGGGCGAGGCGACCCCCTACGGCGCCAATCCTCCCGCGCCGGCTGACTCCGGCCCGCTGGCCGGCGTCCCGATCGCGATCAAGGACATCTTCACCACGCAGGGCATCCCGACCACGGCCGGGTCGCGGATCCTCGAGGGCTACCGCCCGCCCTACACCGCGACCGCGGTGAACAAGCTGACCGCGGCCGGCGCCCGCGTTCTCGGCAAGACCAACATGGACGAGTTCGCGATGGGCTCCTCGAACGAGAACTCCGCCTACGGGCCGGTGCTCAACCCGTGGGACCGCGGGCGCGTCCCCGGCGGCTCCTCCGGCGGCTCGGCGGCCGCGGTCGCCGGTGGCCTCGCTCCCTGGGCGATCGGCACCGATACCGGCGGCTCGATCCGCCAGCCGGCGGCGCTGTGCGGGATCGTCGGGCTGAAGCCCACCTACGGCGCCGTCTCCCGCTACGGGATGATCGCCTTTGCCTCCTCGCTGGACCAGTGCGGGCCGTTCACCCGCGACGTCAGCGACGCGGCCCTGCTGCTGGCGATCACGCAGGGGCGCGATCCGCTCGACTCGACCTCGGTCGGGCTCGGGGGCGGTGGGGTGAAGCTGCCCGACCGCGAGGACCTCGCCGGCCTGCGCTTCGGGGTGCCCGCCGAGCTTGGTCGCGACGACGTCGACGCCGGCGTCCGCGAGGTCTTCGAGGCGACGCTGGCGAGGATCGAGGCCCTCGGCGGCGAGATCGCGGAGGTATCGCTGCCAAACGCCGAGCACGGTATCTCCGCCTACTACGTGATCGCCCCGGCCGAGGCTTCCTCCAACCTGGCCCGCTACGACGGCGTCCGCTACGGGATGCGCTCGGAGCGGGCCGGCGACCTGCTGGAGATGTACGAGACGACCCGCGCCGAGGGCTTCGGGGCCGAGGTCAAGCGGCGGATCATGCTCGGCACCTACGCGCTCTCCTCCGGCTACTACGACGCCTATTACGGCCAGGCGCAGAAGGTGCGGACGAAGATCGCCGAGGACTTCACCGCCGCCTTCGCGGAGATCGACTTCGTCGTCACCCCGACCTCGCCCTCGGTCGCCTTCGGGCTCGGCGAGAAGACCGACGACCCGCTCGCGATGTATCTCAACGACTTCTTCACGGTGCCGATGAGCCTGGCCGGGATCCCGGCGATCTCGATCCCCGCCGGGCTGGCCGAGCCCGAGGGCGGCGGCACGCGGCTGCCGGTCGGCTTCCAGATCGCGGCGCCGGCCTTCGCCGAGCAGAAGCTGCTGGACGCCGCCTACGCGCTCGAGCAGGCGGTCGGCTTCGACGCGCGCCCGGGAGGCGGGGATGGCTGAGCTGGAAGCGGTGATCGGGCTGGAGATCCACGTCCAGCTGGCGACCAGGACGAAGATGTTCTGCGGCTGCGAGCTCTCCTTCGGCGACGAGCCCAACGTCCACACCTGCCCGATCTGCCTCGCCCACCCCGGCGTCCTGCCGGTGCCCAACGAAGAGGCGATCCTCTACGCGCTGCAGATCGCCGCGGCGCTGGAGTGCGAGGTGGCACCGCGCTCGATCTTCCACCGCAAGAACTATTTCTATCCCGACAGCCCGAAGGCGTACCAGATCAGCCAATTCGACATTCCGCTCGCCAGCAACGGCAAGCTGGGCGACATCCGCATCCACCGCGCCCACCTCGAGGAGGATGCGGCGAAGATGGTCCACGTCGGCGGGTCGGGCCGGATCCACGGCTCCGGCGCCTCGCTGGTCGACTTCAACCGCGGCGGCACGCCGCTGGTCGAGATCGTCACCGAGCCCGACCTGCGCGGTGCCGCCGAAGCCGCCGAGTGGGCGCGGCTGCTGCGCGAGACGGTGCGCCAGCTCGGCGTCTCCGACGTCAACATGGAGGAGGGGAGCCTGCGCGTCGACGCCAACGTCTCCGTGCGCCCCGCCGGCTCCGAGCAGCTGGGGACCAAGACCGAGCTGAAGAACATGAACAGCTTCCGCTTCCTCCAGCGCGGGGTCGAAGCCGAGCTCGAGCGCCAGCGCGAGCTGATCGGCGCGGGGGGGACGGTGACCCAGGAGACCCTCCACTTCGACCCGGTCGGCGGCAGCCTCACCTCGCTGCGCTCGAAGGAGGAGTCCCACGACTACCGCTACTTCCCCGAGCCCGACCTGGTGCCACTGGCGCCGACCGAGCAGATGCTGCGCGAAGCTCGCGAGGCGCTGCCGGAGCTGCCGGCGGCGCGGATCGAGCGCTACGTGGGCGAGCTGGGCTTGGCGGCGGACGTGGCGGCGAGCCTCGCCGCCGATCCGGAGACCGCCGCCTATTTCGAGCGCACCGCCGGCGAGGCAGCCACGGTCGAGCCCAAGATCGTCGCCAACTGGGTGACCGGCGAGCTCGCCGCCGCGCTGCGACAGAGCGACGAGGAGGTTGCCGCCGCCGACTCCAAGGTCGAGCCGGCCGCCCTGGCCGCCCTGGTGAAGATGGTGGGGGAGAAGGAGATCTCCCACGGCAGCGGCAAGATCGTGCTGGCGGCGCTGGTCGTCGAGGGTGGCGAGCCGGCGGCGATCGTCGAGCGCGAGGGCCTCGCCCAGATGTCGTCCGACAGCGGCGAGCTGGAGTCGATCGTCGCCGCTGCGGTCGCGGCCAACCCCGAGGCCGCCGAGCAGATTCGCGAAGGCAACCAGAGGGCGATCGGCGCCATCGTCGGCGCCGTGATGAAGGAGACCAAGGGTCGCGCCGACGGCGGCGAGGTCAACCGCCTGATCAAGGAGAAGCTGGGGGCCTAGGAAAGTGCGTTACAGCACTTTGTAACACGTTGTTACAAAGTGCTAAGTTCAAGCCATGGCCTGGAACGTCGTCATCGCCGGTGGTGGATTTGGAGGGCTGGCGGCGGCGCGGGAGCTGGAGCGGGCGATGCCGAAGCAATCGGCGCGGCTGATCCTGGTCAACGAGACCAACTTCATGCTCTACACGCCGTTCCTGCCCGAGGCGGCGGCCGGGACGCTGGAGCCGCGGCACGTGGTGACGCCGCTGCGCGACATCCTCAAGCGCACCTACCTGCGGTTGGGCTCGATCGTCGCTCACGACCCGCAGGCGAAGACCGTCGAGCTGCGGGCAAAGTACGGCGAGACCGAGACGCTGCCCTACGACCAGCTACTGCTCTCGCTCGGCTCGGTCTCGCGGACGCTGCCGGTCCCCGGCCTGGCCGAGCACGCGATCGGGTTCAAGGGCCTCGCCGACGCGATCTGGCTGCGCAACCACCTCGTCGAGACGCTCGAGGAAGCGAACGCGACGGAAGACCCCGGTCGCCGCGACGAGCTGCTCACCTACGTCTTCGTCGGCGGTGGCTACGCCGGCCTGGAGGCGCTGGCCGAGCTGCAGGACTTCGCCGCCGACGCGATGGAGAGCTACCCCCGCGCCCGCCTGCACGGCATGCGCTGGGTGCTGGTCGAGGCGAGCGGCCGGGTGCTGCCGGAGATCGAGATCGAGCTGGCCGACTACGCCCTGCGCGAGCTGCGCGGCCGCGGCATCGACATCAAGCTGGAGACGCAGCTGAAAGAGGTCACGCCGAACTCGATCACGCTCTCGACCGGCGAGGTCGTGCCGACCAAGACCGTCGTCTGGACCGCGGGCGTCACCCCGGCGCCGGTCCTCAAAGACCTGAGCCTGCCGCTCGACGAGCGCGGCCGGGTGCCGGTCGACAGCCACCTGCGGGTGGAGG
>DATBXZ010000172.1:0-7268 GCA_036513995.1 Solirubrobacterales bacterium
GAAACTGCGGGGGAGGGCACCCCGATCGTGCTCTGCCATGGCATCACCGCCAGCCGCCGCTACGTCCATCATGGCTCGCGGGCGCTGGAGCGAGCCGGCCACCGGGTCGTCACCTACGACGCCCGTGGCCACGGCGAGTCCGACCCGGCGCCGGCCGCCGAGGGTTATGGATACCCGCGGCTGGTCGCCGACCTCGAGCGGGTCGTCGCAGCGGAGGTGGGGGAGGAGCGCTTCGTCCTCGGCGGCCACTCGATGGGCGCCCACACGGCGGTTGCCTACGCGCTCCGCCACCCACACCGGCTGACCGGGCTGGTCGCGATCGGGCCGGTGTACACGGGGGAGATCTCGCCGGCGTCGCTGCGCTACTGGGACGGGCTGGCCGACGCGCTGGAGGCGGGCGGCGTAGACGGCTTCGTCGCCTACATCGCCGAGAACCAGGGGGTCGACGACGCCTGGCGCGAGTCCGTGCTCGGCTTCACCCGCGCCCGCATGCTCCTGCACCGCCATCCCCAGGCGCTGGTCGACGCCCTGCGTGAGGTGCCGCGCTCGCGACCCTTCGGATCGCTCGACGAACTCGAACGCCTCGACCTCCCGGCGCTCGTCGTCGCCAGCCACGACGAGGCCGATCCCGGCCATCCCTACGCGGTAGCGGCGGCCTACGCGGAGCGGCTGCCGCGGGCGCGGCTGACCAGCGAGCGGAAGGGGGAGTCGCCGCTGGCCTGGCAGGGCGGCAGGCTCTCGCGGGAGATAGCTTCCTTTTACACAGAGGCCTTATCGTCACCGCCATGAAATTCCCGACCGAAGCCAGGTTGCGCCGGATCATCGCCTTCGTGGCGGCCCTGGGGATCGGCGTCGCCACCTACATCGCGATCGCCGATGCCGGCGGCGGCGCGCCGACCTGCCTGGCCGGAGGGGGCGGTTGCGAGACGGTCGCCAACAGCTCCTACTCGCACATCGCCGGCGTCAACGTCGCCGTCTTCGGCATCGTCGCCTACGTGGCGCTGCTGCTGACCTCCTTCTTCGCCAACGACCTGGCTCGCTTCGGCGGCTTCGCGGTCGCGCTCGGCGGCTTCGGCTTCAGCATCTACCTGACCTACCTCGAGATCTTCAAGATCGAAGCGATCTGCCAGTGGTGCGTGGCGAGCGCGGTGCTGATGACGATCCTCTTCCTGCTCAACGCCACGCGTCTGATTGGCTACGCCGGGACCACGAGCGCAACGGTGCCCGGAGAGGGCTGACCGGCAACTACACGGGAGAGAAGGACCGATGAGCAACAAGCGAGAGCGGGAGAAACGCCGCGAGCAGCGGCTGCAGGAAGAAACGAAGGTCGGCGCCGGCGAGCGCCGCACGCGGTTGCTCCAGCTCGGCGCCGGCGCCGTGTTCCTGGCGATCGCGGCGGTGGTCGTGCTGATCGTCGTCAATTCGAACGACAACGGCGGTGGCGACGCCACCAACTTGAAGGAAGTGAGCGCGGTCGACTCCCTGGTCGGCGGCGTGCCGCAGAACGGCATGGTCCTCGGCAAGCCCGGGGCCAAGGTCGAACTGATCGAGTACGGAGATCTGCAGTGCCCGGTCTGCAAAGCCTATTCGGAAGAAATCCTGCCGCAGGTGATCGAAAACAAGGTCGACGGCGGCGCCGCGAAGATCTCCTTCCACAACTTCACCATCATCGGCGCACAGTCGGGGCCGGCCGGCGCCGCCGCGCTGGCGGCCGGCGCCCAGGGCCGCGGCTGGAACTACCTGGAGCTCTTCTATCGCAACCAGGGCGAGGAGAACTCGGGTTACGCGACCGACGAATTCCTCACCGCCGTTGCCAAGGCGGCCGGCGTCGAGGACATCGCCAAATGGAACAAGGAACGCAAGGGCCCCAAGTTCACCAAGGAAGTTGAAGAAACGACCGCGCAGGCCGAAAGGTACGGCTTCACCGGCACGCCGTCGTTCGCGATCACCGGGCCCGGCAGCAACGGCGTCGAACTCCTCGGGACCCTCACCAGCCCCGAGGAATTCGAAAAGGCGATCGAAGCAGCCAGCTGAGCGGGCGGGACGGGGGCCGCACCGTGGCCTCTTTTCCTTTGGGTTTACATAACTATCATTATCGTGCGTTGAATCCCAGCGAGAGGCCGAGCAGTCTCTTCAGACCGCCCACCGGGCCTGCGGGCAGGTCGGCGGAAGGCGACGCGCCCGGGTGGCCGCGGGCGATTCGAACCCGCAGAGCGCCGGGACGGATGCGGAACCGCAACGGCGCCTCCAGGGTTACCGCCTCGCCGTCGATCCCGAGCGGGACCGGGCCGTCGGCCTCGATGTCCAGGCTGGAAGCCGTCAGCTCGCGCCAGCGGGCCGCCCGCTCGCCGGACCCTGCGCTCGGTGGGTGGAAGTCGACGATTCCCAGCTCGCCGCCGTCCAGGGCCGGGCGGGTTCCGGATCCGAGGGTCGGGCCGAGCAGGTACGGGTTGTTGGAGACGAGAATCAGCGCGGTGCTGACCTGCGCGGTGTCGGCGGGGTCGGTCCAGCGCAGCTCCGCGGCCTCGCCGTCGGGACCGAGCGTGTCGGTCAGCGTCTCCAGCAGCGTCCTCAGCTTCGCTTCCCGGTAGCCGTCCTGGCTGACGGCTTGGGCGTAGACGCCGAGCGAGACGTTGTTGACGAAGACCCTCCCGTTGACCTCGCCCAGGTCTACATAACGCTCGCCCCCGTCGACGAAGGCGTCGAGCGCGCCGACGACGTCTTCGCGGTCGACTCCGAGGTCGAGGGCGAAGTGGTTGCGGGTCCCGGACGGGATGCAGGCGTACGGAAGGTCGTGCTCGGCGGCGATCGCCGCGACCAGCGCCTGCGAGCCGTCGCCCCCGGCCATCGCCAGTCCATCGGCGCCCCTTGCCACCGCGGCCCGCACCAGCCCCTCGAGATCGTCGCCCGCCTTCATCTCGATCGCCTCGATGCCACACTTCCGCGCCTCTTCGACCAGGCCGGCCTTGGCCGCGCGCCCGTCTCCCGACCAGGGGTTGACGAAGAGGACGGGATGTTGCGGCGGCTCCGCCCGGGGCAGCGATCTGCTCGGCCGGAACGCTACTTGGGCGCCGGCCACACCGGCGAGGAAGGAGACGACCACCGCGACGAGCAGGGCGCCGTTGTCGCCAGTCGCGATCGCGATCGCGGCGGCGGCGAGCAGCAACACGGCCAGCAGGGCGGCCAGGAGCCGCCGGATGCCGCGGCGCAGCAGCCCGAACCAGGCGGCGGCGAGGCCGGCGAAGACGCAGGCAAGCACGATCAGCCCGCGCGGGAAGTCGGCGAAGAAGACGTAGGCGGCGATCCCGATCGCGACGGTGCCGCCGAGGATCGCGACGATGGCCCCGAGGCGACGGCTCATATCATCGCCCGATGGCGGACTGGCTGACCGAGGCGAAGACCGTTGACACCGCCGTCTACGCGGCCGTGGCTGGGACCGAAACGCCGGCGCTCGACCTGGCGATGCGCCGGCTCTCCCAGGCCGCCGACCACAGCAAGCTCTGGTTCGGTACGGCGGCGGGCCTGTCCCTGCTCGGCGGGGCCGGCGGCCGCCAGGCGGCGGTCAGGGGGCTGGCCGCGCTCGGCGTCGCCTCGGCTTTCGCCAACCTCGTCGCCAAGCCACTGACGACCAGGCGCCGGCCCGAGCGCGAGGAGCTGGAGGTGCTGGCCCGGCGCCACGTGCCGATGCCGCGCTCGAGCTCGTTCCCCTCCGGCCACACCGCTTCGGCCTTCGCCTTCGCGACCGCCGTCGGCAACGCCCAGCCGGCGCTCTCGGCGCCGCTGCGCGCGCTGGCGACCCTGGTCGGCTATTCCCGTGTCCATACCGGCGTCCACTATCCCGCAGACGTGCTCGCCGGTGCCTTCATCGGCGTCAGCGCCGCCGAGCTGGCCGGTCGCCTGCTCAGGTAGCGCTAGGCAGAACGGCGCTGCCACGCACCAGCGGGCTCACGATCGGCGGCGCCTTCGGCAGCCGCCCGCGCTGGAGCTCCTCGATCTCGAAGCGAGAGCCGGCGATCGTGGCGACGGTGTCGCGGTTGCAGTGGCAGCCGTCGCCGAGGAAGCGCCAGGGCCGCTCGAGCCGGTCCTGCCAGCGCGCGAGGCCGGGCTCCTCGGCGCGCACGTGCTCGACGAAGAGCAGGCGGCCGCCGGGCTCGAGCACGCGAGCAGCTTCCGACAGCGCGCTCGCCGGGTCCGGGATCGTGCAGAGGACCAGCGTCGCGACGACGGTGTCGAAGCTGTCGTTCCCGAATGGCAGCCGTTCGGCCGGCGCTTCGAGGACGTCGGCCCTGCGTCCCGACCCTGCCAGCTTCGCCCTCAGCCGCTTTGCCATGTGCGGGTCGGGCTCGATCACGACCAGGTCCTCGACCGCCCGGGGGTAGAGATCGAGGTTGACCCCGGTGCCGGCGCCGAGCTCCAGGACCCTCCCCCCTGCCCCGCCCAGCAGCTCGCGCCGCATCTGCCGCAACCCCGCCTCCTCGGTTGCCTTCAGGCTGCGGTCGTACATCGCCGCGAAGAGCCGGCCCCAAGTCGCCTCGTAAAGCTGGCCCAAGTGCTTAGGCGGCGTCGCGCTGAGTGGCCGCCGGCTCCTGGGTCGGGCCGCCCTCGGCGCCGGGCTCGCTCGCCGCGGCGCGCTCCTCGTAGGCGCGGCGGGCGCCGTGGTCGACCTCGAACATCAGCTTGTCGGCCTTCATCAGCCGCGCGATCGCCTCGCCGGCGCGGCGCGGGAGCAGGGCGCTGAAGCGGGTCATGATCGCGTTCTCCCGCGGCACGTAGACGTCGAAGCGACCGACCTCGAGCGCGTCGACGATCTCGTTGGCGACGTCCTCGGCATCGACCGCTTTGATCAGCCTCTGCCCGAGGCCGGCGGTCAGTTCGGTGTTGACGAGCGTCGGCATCACGTTGTGGACCTCGATGCCGCTGCCGCGCAGCTCGGCCCGCACCGCCTCGTTGATCCCGACCACGGCGTGCTTGGTGCCGGAGTAAGTGGCGATCCCGGGCAGCGCCGTCTTGCCCGCCTGCGAGGCGATGTTGACGATGTGGCCGCTGCCTCGCGGCCGCATCCGCTCGATCGCCAGCTGGGTGCCGACGATGACGCCATAGATGTTGATGTCGAGCTGACGGCGGATCGAGTCGTCGGACTCGTCGACCAGTGCCGTCACCGGCATGATCCCGGCGTTGTTAACGACCACGTCGAGCGGGCCGAGCTGGCGCTCGGTCTCGTCGAGGAAGGCGGCGAAGGAGGCGCGCTCGGTGACGTCGAGCTCCAGCGCCACGGTACCGCCGCCGAGCCCGGCCGCGGACTGCTCGGCCAGGCCCAGGTCGAGGTCGCCGATGGCGACGCGGCAGCCTTTGCGCACCAGTGCCGTCGCGGTCGCCTTGCCGATTCCCCGGGCACCGCCCGTGATCGCCACGACCTTGCCGCTCAGTGAACGCCGCTGCTTCGCCATCGGTGCGCCTCCTCGTTGGTGCGGCGGGCCCTAGCTCGCCGGCTTGTAGACGGTGACCACGGCGGCGCCGCCGAGGCCGATGTTGTGTTGGAGCGCCACCTTGGCGCCCTCGACCTGCCGTTTGTCCGCGGTGCCACGCAGCTGCCAGGTCAGTTCCGAGCACTGCGCCAGCCCGGTCGCGCCGAGCGGGTGGCCCTTGGAGATCAGGCCGCCGGAGGGGTTGACGACGACGTCGCCGCCGAAGGTGGTGGCTTCGGCCTCGACCAGCTTGTGGGCCTCGCCCTCGGCCGCGAACCCGAGCGCTTCGTAGGTGATCAGCTCGTTGGCGCTGAAGCAGTCGTGCAGCTCGCAGACGTCGACTTCGGCGGCGGCGACCTGGGCCTCCTCGTAGGCGCGGTCGGCGGCCAGCTTCGACATGTCGGAGCCGACGATCGTCATGCAGTTGGCGTCCGCGGCGAAGGTCGAGGAGAGGTCGGTGACCATCGACTGGCCGGCGATCTCGATCGCCCGGTCCCAGAGGTCGTGCTCGTCGACGTAGCGCTCGGAGGCGACGATCGCGCAGGCCGAGCCGTCGGAGGTCGGCGAGCACTGCAGCTTGGTCAGCGGGTCGTGGATCATCTTCGCGTCCTTGATGTCCTGCAGCGAGTACTCGTCCTGGAACTGGGCGTAGGGGTTGTTGACCGAGTGCTTGTGGTTCTTCCAGCCGATCCAGGCGTAGTGGTCGGGGGTCGAGCCGTACTTCTGCATGTGGTCGCGGCCGGCGTTGCCGAACATCTGCGGCGCCGGCGGCGACTGCTCGGGGTCGCGGATCTCGAACATCCGCATCGCGTGCTTGTCGAGGGCGTTGGTGCGGTCGGTGTACTTGACGCCGAGGCTGCCGGGCTCCATCTTCTCGAAGCCCAGCGCCAGCGCGCAGTCGGCGAGACCCCCCTTGACCGCCTGGCGGGCGAGGAACAGCGCCGAGGAGCCGGTCGAGCAGTTGTTGTTGACGTTGACGACGGGAATCCCGGTCAGGCCGAGCTGGTAGAGCGCCCGCTGGCCGTAGGTCGAGTCGCCGTAGCAGTAGCCGGCGTAGGCCTGCTCGACGTCGGTGTAGGGAATGCCGGCGTCGGCGAGCGCCTTCTCCCCCGCCTCCTTGGCCCAGTCGGGGTAGTCGCCCTCCTTGGTGCCGGGCTTCTCGAACTTGGTCATGCCGACACCGATCACGAACGTGCGGTTGCTCAACTCTGGCTCCTCGAGGTCTCCCGCCACGCGGCGGTTTGGCTGCGTAGCCAGGAATCTACCGGACCGTCCTCCCCTCCCCCGGGTTCGGCCAGACGAGGAAGGCCAGAAAGGCGATCAGGATCCCCAGGGCGGTGCCGATGACGCGCTGGCCCGCCGCCTCGAAGGCCCCCTCGCCGAGGGTGTCGGTCAGCAGGACGACGTAGGTCGTGATCGCGGCGGTGAAGAGCGCGTACTGGACGGTGAGCAGGCCGAAGGTGAGCGCGGCGGAGACGGTCAGCACCATGCCGACGACGAGATCGTTGCCGGGGAACGCCTCGGCGAGGGCCGTGGCGACGACGAGACCGAGCAGGGTGCCGAGCGCCCGCAGCGCCAGGCGGTGGTAGGTCTCGTCGCGTTCGGGGCGCATCACGAAGAGGATCGTCAGCGGGATCCAGAAGCCGTGGTCCCTCATCCCGAGCGCGCGGTAGAGGGCGACGCCGGCGGCGAGGGCGATGCCGAAGCGAATCGCGTGGCGGGCGCTGCTCGAGCGCAGGGTCAGGTTCGAGCGCAGGGCCGCCAGGGCGGCACGGGCACTCCAGCCACTGGCCTCGTCCTCCT
>DATBXZ010000173.1:0-4299 GCA_036513995.1 Solirubrobacterales bacterium
CAGACCGAGATCGACAAGCGCCAGCAGGAGATGAAAGTGCTGGCTGACCGGATCGCCGAAGGGCAGGTGAAAATCGAGCACGAGGTCCGCAAACGCGGCGAAGCCGATCTGCAGACCCGGACCCTGCTCGAGCAGATGGGCCAGACCGTCGGCAACCTGAACTCGGAGACGGCCGGCCTGAAGAAGGCGCTGCGCCAGCCGCAGACCCGCGGCCAGTGGGGCGAGCTGCAGCTGCGCCGCTGCGTCGAGATCGCCGGCATGACCGAGCACGTCGACTTCGAGCTGCAGGAGACGCTGCGAACCGAAGACGGCCGCCTGCGGCCGGATGCGCTCTTCCTCCTGCCCGAAGGCCGCAGCTTCGTCGCCGACTCGAAGGTGCCGCTCGACGCCTTCCTCGACGCCCAGGAGTCGGAGGTCGAAAACGAGCGCCAGCTCCACCTCCAGCGCCATTCCCGGCAGGCCCGCGAGCACGTCCGCGCGCTCAGCTCGAAGGACTACCAGGGCCAGTTCAAGGCGGGCGAGATGCCGGACCTGGTGATCTGCTTCATCCCCAACGAGCCCGCCCTGCACGCCGCCCTCGCCGCCGACCCGGGCCTGTTCGAATACGCCCTTGAGCACAAGGTCCTACTGGTCAGCCCGACCTCGCTGATCGGGCTGCTGCGGACGATGGAGCTGGGCTGGCGCCAGGAGCGGATGGTCGCCGAGGCGGCCGAGATCGCCGACGCCGCCGGCACCATGCACGCCCGCTTCTCGAAATTCCTCGCCGACTTCGACAAGGTCGGCCGTGGCCTGACCACGGCCGCCAATGCTTACGACGCCGCAGTCGGCTCGATGGAGCGGCGGCTGCTGCCGCAGCTGCGCAAGGTCGAGGAGCTCGGGGTTGCCCCCGGCAAGGCGATCGAGCCTCCGGAACCGATCGAGATCACCGTTCGCGGGATCACCGCCCCCGAGCTACGCTCTGACGCCGCCTGACCGGCGCATGCCCGCGTCCTCCTTCGCTTGTGTGCAGAGCACACGGCGCTCAGTGCGTCCTTGGCTTGCTTGGTCAGGCGGCGTCAGAGATGGCTCTCTTTAACTAGGATTCGCCAGCCCCATCAACGACCTCGCGGAGGACTCTCTTGGCAGTGGACACCAGCGCACTTTCGAACCTCGACGTGGAGCCCGGAACGCTGCCGGAGACGATGGCGGCCTGGGTGATCCGCGAGGAGCGCCAGGGCGAGCCCAAGGATGCCTTCCAGCTCGAGCAGATCGAGGTGCCGGAGCCCGGCGCCTTCGAGGTGATCGTCCGCGTGATGGCGGCCGGCGTCAACTTCAACAACGTCTGGGCGGCGCTGGGCAAGCCGGTCTCGGTCTTCCCCTACGGCGACCATCCCGAGTACGGCCACCACATCGGCGGCTCCGATGCCTCCGGGATCGTCTGGAAGGTCGGCGAGGGCGTGACCCGCTGGAAGCCGGGCGACGAGGTCGTCGTCCACTGCAACCAGGCCTCCTACGAGGACGTCGAGGTCCACGGCCTCGACCCGCTGGCGGCGCCGAGCCAGAAGATCTGGGGCTACGAGACGACCTGGGGCTCCTTCGCCGAGTTCACCAAAGTGCAGGCGCAGCAGCTCCTCCCCCGTCCCCAGAACCTGAGCTGGGCCGAGGCCTCCTCCTACGGGCTCACCTACTTCACCGCCTACCGGATGCTGATCGACCAGTGCAAGCTGCAGCCCGGCCACAACGTGCTGATCTGGGGCGCCGCCGGCGGCCTCGGCGTCTTCGCCGTGCAGCTCTGCAAAGCGGCGGGGGCGAACGCGATCGGCGTCGTCTCCTCAGACGAGAAGGGCGAGCTGGTCAAGCAGCTCGGCGCCGTCGACTACATCAACCGCGGCGAGTTCGGGGAGATGATGCGAACGCCGGAGAACCTCGCCGACAAGGCCCTCGACAAGGAGCGCTTCAAGGCCTCGCGTGGCTTCGCCAAGCGGGTCAAAGAGCTGCTCGGCGACGCCCCCGACATCGTCTTCGAGCACGTCGGCCAGGCAACCTTCCCGACCTCGGTCTACACGGTCAAGCCGTTCGGCAAAGTCGTCATCTGCGGCGCCACCTCGGGCTTCCAGCTCGACTTCGACGTGCGCTATCTGTGGATGCGCCAGAAGCAGATCATCGGCTCCCACTTCGCCAACGCGTACGAGTGCATGCGGGCGAACCAGCTGATGGCCGAGGGCAAGGTGCGGCCCGTCCTCTGGCAGACGATGGGCTTCGACGGCGTCCCCGGCGCCCACCAGCTGCTGCACGAAAACAAGCACCTCGGCAAGATCGCGATCCTGGTCGGCGCCGAGTCCGAGCAGGCCGGCAAGGCCGAGGGCGGCCCCGGCGCGATCCGGGCCGAGGTCGGAGCATGAGACGGCAAGCGCGACTCGAGAGGAGCATCTGATGGCGGAGGTCAACCGGCTCGACTGGCACATCCCGCCCTTCCGAGCGGATCGCTTCCTCGACCTCTGGGAACCGGCAGCGGCGAAGATGCCCGCCTACGGTGCCAAGAGCTGGTCCCTGACCCGCGCAATCGACGACCCCCTGGCCTTCCAGCAGACCTCGATCTGGGACAGCCGCGCCGACTTCGAACGCTACTGGTTCTCGGCCGAGATCGACGCCGCCCGGACCAGCATCATCGACCTCTACGACAAGCCGCTGCTGCCGACCTGGCACACGTTGCTCGCAGCTGAGTAGGTCGAAGCTCCGGGATCCAACCTGACCGGGTGGCCGGAGGTGGGGCCGCTCGGACGAATCCTCGACTTCGAATCGCCCCCACCCCCTCCGCTGCGGCCAGAAAGAGATTGAGTCGACACCTTCGTATCGGAGCGTTCTCAGCTTGTTCACAACGCTTCGCCTGGGAGACGAAAGGGTCTGGCCTCTCACCCGCGCTGCGGGCCGCCACCCATGTCGAACCCCCGCCTCGCATCCGCCTCCCGCAAACGCTCCCGTGGACGGGAGGCGCTGGAGCGAGCCGGTGAGATCCTGACGCCGATCCGCCGCTTCCTGACCAGGGACCCGCTCTCGACCTTCCTCCTGGTCGCCTCGCTGGCGCTGCTCATCACCTTCTTCAGCCTGCTCGGCTCGCTGGGCTCCGAAGGCGAAGGCCGCAAGGTCGCACTCTCCACGGTGACCGAGCTGGGCGAAGGCCAGCTCCTGCGCTCGGCCACCCTGCTCGACTACGACCACCAGGTGGTGGTCGAAACCAAGGGCGACCTGCAGCTCTACGCCGATTACCCCGGCTCCGACGCCGCCACCCAGGAACTGCTGCACTCGCTGAGCGGCGCCGGCACCCGGGTCGAAGTCAATCCCCAAGCGGGCAAGGAGGCCCGGGTGATCGTGGTCCAGTTCCTGGTCCCGATCCTGCTCCTGGTCTGCCTCTTCTCCTTCTTCATGCGCCAGGTCGGCGACGACTCCGGCGGCATCGGCGCCTTCTCCGCCTTCGGCGGCAAGGGCAAGCGCCGCAAGAAGGGCCAGAAAGCGGCGATCACCTTCGACTCGGTCGCCGGCGCCGGCGAAGCGCTGGCCGAGCTGAAGGAGATCCGCGACTTCCTCGACGACCCGTCCAAATACCTGGACATGGGAGCGGCGGCGCCGAAGGGAGTGCTGCTGGTCGGCCCTCCGGGGACCGGCAAGACGCTGCTGGCGCGGGCGACCGCCGGCGAGGCGGACGCGGCCTTCTTCAGCGCCTCCGGTGCCGAGTTCGTCGAGTCCCTGGTCGGGGTCGGCGCGGCCCGCATCCGCGACCTCTTCGCCAAGGCCCGCAAGCAGGCCCCCTCGATCATCTTCATCGACGAGCTCGATGCCGCCGGGCGCAAGCGCGGCGCCGGGGTCGGTCAGGGCAACGACGAGCGCGAGCAGACGCTGAACCAGCTGCTGGTCGAGATGGACGGCTTCGGCGGCGACGCCGGGGTCTGCGTGATGGGGGCGACCAACCGTCCCGACATCCTCGACCCCGCCCTGCTGCGACCCGGTCGCTTCGACCGCCAGGTCGTGATCGACGTGCCCGACGTGCACGGGCGCTTCGAGATCCTCGAGCTGCACGCCAAAGGCCGCAGCTTCGCCGACGGCGTCGACCTCTATGAGATCGCCAAGCTCTGCCCCGGCTTCTCCGGCGCCGAGCTCGCCAACCTGGTCAACGAGGCGGCGCTGCTGAGCGTGCGCGAGGGCTTCTCCGAGATCGACCAGGCGACCCTGGAGGAGGCGATCGACCGCGTCGTCGCCGGCCCGGCGAAGAAGTCCCACGTGCTCAGCGAGGGCGAGCGCTGGACGATCGCGATCCACGAGGCC
>DATBXZ010000174.1:0-6278 GCA_036513995.1 Solirubrobacterales bacterium
CCCCTCGTTCAAGAGCAGCCCGACATCCACCACTGACCAGCCCCACCGACTCCGTAGCCCATCCCCAGGAGCCACCCAGACATCGCCATCGTCCCAGCTGACCGGCAACAACCCGGTTACCGGTGAAGCCGCTCGGCCTGAAGACCGCGCCCGGCCGCGAGCCGGTCCCTGGCTTCGACCTGACCTTCTCGGCCCCGAAGTCCGTCTCGCTGACCTGGGCGCTCGGCGGCCATCCGGTCTCCGGCCAGGTCAAGGAAGCCCACGCCGCCGCCGTCGCCGAGGCGCTCGGCTATCTGGAGCGCCAAGCCTGCTGGAGCCGCCGCGGTCGCGGCGGCCACGAGTTCGTCCCCGGCAACGGCTTCCTCGCCGCCGCCTACGTCCACCGCTCCTCCCGCGCCGGCGACCCCCAGCTCCACACCCATGTCCTGATCGCCAACGCGACCAAGGGGCCGGACGGCCGCTGGTCGCGCCTCTACCACCCGGCGATCTACGAACATGCCAAACCGCCAGCTACATCTACGAGGCCCACCTGCGCCACGAGCTGACCCAGCGCCTCGGCGTCGAGTGGCAGCCGGTCGTCAAAGGCATCGCTGACATCAAGGGCTTCAGCCGCGAGGAGCTGCGGCGCTTCTCCACCCGCCGCGCCGAGATCCTCGAGGCGGCGGGGGAGGGCGCCTCGGCACGAGCGATGCAGATCGCGACCTTGGCGACCCGCAAGGCCAAGGACCGCGACCTCACCACCGAGAGCCTGCGCGAGGCTTGGCGAACGAACGGTGCTGAGGTCGGCCTTGACCGCGAGGCGATTGGCGCCCGCCTCGGTCACGAGCGACCCGGCCCGACGCTGCTCACCGCGTTCCAGGTCGAGCGCTCGGTCACCGCCCACGCCTCCCACTTCGACCGCCGGGAGGCGATCCAGGCCGTCGCCGACAACTTGCCCCACGGCGCCCCGGCCGTTGAAGTCGAGGAACTCGCCGACGCCTTCCTCGCCTCGGAGTCTGCGATCCGCATCGGCGAGGGCTCGAAGGGCGAGCGCTTCACGACGCAGCGGATCTATGAGCTGGAGCAACGGGCGCTGGCGGTGGCCGAGCGGATGCGAGGCACGACCGATCGCGTCGTCGTCGACCCGATCGTCGTCTCCCGCGTCCTCGACGCTCGCCCGAGCCTGAAGGCCGATCAGCGGGCGATGGTCTCCCAGCTCCTCGGCGGCGGCCGGGCGCTGGAGATCGTGATCGGTGAGGCCGGCACCGGCAAGACCTATGCCACCGTGGCGGCGGCCGAAGGCTGGGCGGCCGGCTCGCACGAGCTGTTCGTCGCGGCGCCGACCTGGCGGGCGGCGAACGTGTTGCGTTCAGAGGGGCTCGACGCGGCCAGTATTGCTCGGCTTCTTGCCGACCTTGACAGGAAGGCGGATGCAGGGGAGGCGCCGATGCGGCCAGGCTCGGTACTGCTGATCGATGAGGCCGGGATGGTCGATTCGGCCACCCTCGCCAGGTTGATCGACCACGCCCAGGCGGCCGACGCCAAGCTGGTCTTGATCGGCGATCCCGCCCAGCTCGGAGAGATCGAGGCGGGCGGTCTCTTCGCCGCGATCGCCAGCCGCAGCGAGCCAGTGGTGCTGGACGAAGTGATCCGCCA
Source organism: Solirubrobacterales bacterium (assembly GCA_036513995.1). Taxonomy (GTDB): domain Bacteria; phylum Actinomycetota; class Thermoleophilia; order Solirubrobacterales; family 70-9; genus VAYN01. The sequence goes on from DATBXZ010000174.1 coordinate 1,636, forward strand.
CCGAACGAGCTCGACCGCGAAGGGGTGAAGCGGATCAGGGAGGGTGAGGGCCGCGAGGCGCTCGACACCTATCGCTCCTCAGGGCGGGTGATCGTCGCGGCCGATCCCGAGGCTCGTCGCGAGGAGATGGTCAACGACTGGTGGCAGGGCTTCGGCCAAGGCGAGGACGCGCTGATGGTGGCGAAGCGAAATGTTGAGGTAGAGAAGCTGAACGCCCTGGCGCGAGAGCCGATGCGTGCCGAGGGACGGCTTGGCGAGGCGGAGATCGAAGTGGGGGAGGCTCGCTTCGCTGCCGGCGATCAGGTCATCACGAGGGTCAACGACCACAAAGCCAACATCTACAACCGCGAGCGGTGGCGCGTGGAGTCGGTTGATCTGGAGTCCGGGGCGCTGGTGTTGGACGGAATCGACACCCGTGGGCGGGTGTGTGTCGATTCCGTCTTCTTGGGGCGGGTTACGAACTACGGAGACCCAGCCCTCCAGCACGCCTACGCCGCGACCACTTACCAGGCACAGGGAGCGACGGTCGATCGCGCCTACGTGATGGCCGATCCCTCGATGAACCCGATCCAGGCTTTCTACCGCCGGGCAATCCACCGCGACGAGCTGGCGTACAACCCGTCGGCCCTGATCGATCTCCCCGAGGGAGGCTCGAAGCGGCCAAAGCGGATCGCGTCGGCTGCTGAAGCAGCGGAACTACTGGGTGTCCTGCCGGTTGAGGATCGACCGGTGTGGGCGACCGCCTTCTACGCGGGATTGCGGCGGGGTGAGTTGCAGGCGCTGAGGGTCTGTGACATCGACTTCGGGGCGAATCTTGTTTCGGTCGAGCGTGGCTGGGATCAGGTCGAGGGCGTGATCGAGCCGAAGTCTCGTGCCGGCCGCCGCACTGTGCCGCTGCTGGCTGTCCTGCACTCTTACCTCTGGGACTTCCTGCCGCAGACGGGGCGGAGCGGGGAAGACCTCTTGTTCGGCCGAACGGAGGACGATGCCTTTTTCGCATCAACCGTTGACGGCCGGGCGAAGCGGGCCTGGAAATTGCGCAACAAATGCGAGCGTGGCTTACGGAGACGGAGGGCCGAGAAAGAGTCTTGCTGAGGCCGATCACGCTCCACGAGTGCCGGCACACCTTCGCCTCGCTGCTGATTGACTCCGGCGCCAATCCGAAGGCGATTCAGCAGTTCATGGGCCACTCGAAAATCCAGACGACCTTCGATGTCTACGGGCACCTGCTGCCGGGGAGCCACGACGAGGTTCGAAAGCGCATGGATTTGTATCTGGCAGAAGACAGCTAGGGCGTACCTCGCATAGCTGCGGTGGTCCGTTGGATGTGGCGTCGCATCGGTACGCCACATTGCTTGTTAGGTTCCGGTCATGCGCGTCAAGTCAATTGCGGTCCATGGATATAAGCGCTTCGCAAAAAGGAACCTCCTTTACGTGGGAGCACCTCTGATTGCCATGGTGGGGCCGAATGAGGCAGGAAAGACCTCGCTCCTCGAAGCGATTCAGCACCTGTCGATGGAGCCGCCGAAAGAGGAGGATCCTGACAATCCCGACAAGGGGAAGTTCGCTACCCGCGAGTTCAGCGGCAGGTATTTCCCGGCTGCGCGAAACGGGGACGAGAATCCGGTCATTGTTTCGGCCAGGTTTTCCCTTGAGCCTGATGATTTGAAGGCCCTTGAGGGCATTGAGGGCGCAAATAAGTCTCTCGCCTTCGAAGTCACCAAACGGGCCGACAGCAAGATCAGGTGGCGCTTAGACCCACGGCTGCAGCGCAATTTGAAGCCCCGAGAGCAGATGATTTCTCAGCTGGCCCGGGTAGTTGATGGAGCATGGCTTCCGGATGACCCAATTCCCGAGGAGGACGGAAGCGTCCTTGAGGACTCAACTTCGCTGCATGATCGTGCCGCCGCCCTACAGAGGTCGTTGAGCGAAGCTGAACAAGACATGAAGTCCGAGCTGGTTGCCTCAATCAGCGCTCTCGCCGAAGACCTTGAAGAGATTTCTGGGGACGGCAGTCGAAAGACCATTCAGAAGCTTCCGGCAGCGCTGCACGAGCTTGCTGGGCTCGAAGTAGAACCGAGCCCCTGGGATAAGGCTGGCGGAATTCTCAGTAAGCGCAAGCCCATCTTTCTTCTGTTCGATGACAAGCAACGGACGCTCGAGTCTTTCTACTCTTGGGGAGAGGACTTGGGAGCGAATCCCGCATTGGCAAATCTTCTTGCCCTTGCCGACGCGGACTACGGCGATCTCGGCTTATTTGCGACCGACCCAGAGCGGACCGATGAGCTGCAGACTGCCGAGTACCTAGCAAATCAAACGCTAGAAAGGGAGTTTGAGGCCTGGCATCAGTCCGACCTTTCGGTGTCCCTGCGAGCCCAGCCCGACGGTCTGGAGATCCAGATACGTGATCGTGAGACGAAAAAACATACGCGGCTAGGGGAGCGCAGTGCAGGGCTCCGCTCCTTCGTGGCGTTGATTGCCTTTTGTGCCACGCACTCAGGGGGGCAGACGCCGATCTTGTTGATCGACGAGGCCGAGAATCACCTTCATTACGAGGGCCAGGCGAACTTACTCAGGGTCTTCGAACGTCAGTCGGTCGCTCAAAGTGTCATCTACTCGACTCATTCAATTGGCTGTTTGCCAGAGGACCTCGGCAGCGCGATTCGGGTTGTCGCTCCTACCTCGAACTTCGAAAGCGAGGTCCGGAACTCATTTTGGGCGGGAGACGCCGTGGGCTTAACCCCGCTCATGCTGGCCATGGGGGCGACCGCCATGGCTTTTACTCCATCCCGCCACGCGGTTATTGGCGAGGGGAAAACCGAGGCAATCCTCTTGCCAGCGCTACTCCGGGAGGCTCGGGGCCGCGACCCGTATGAGCATCTTGGCTACCAAGTTGTTCCCGGTTTGGCGGAAGTGCCGAAGGAAGATGTTCCTGAACTGGAAGCCGACGCGGGCGAGGTTGTCTTCCTTATCGACAGCGACGGTGGGGGCAAGAGCCACGCGGAGAGCAAGCTCTCCGAGCGTGCCGTTCGCGATGGTCGGGTCTTTGAGCTTGGTGACGGCGAGGTCCCTGGGCTCTGTACCGAGGATTTTGTTTGTTCCGACCTATTGGTGGCCGCTTTCAACCAGATACTCGCTGAGACGCGGCCCGAATCAACGGAAAGTCTGGCGGCGGCAGATCTGCCGGCAATTGCTCGTTCGGGATTCTTTGTCAAGTGGTGCACGGATCGCGGTCTTGAGTCCCTGAGTAAGCCCCGGATTGCCCAGACGGTCCTCGATATTGCTCGTGACCAGGACAGGAAGATCCTCGCGCCCGACCGTAAGCCGATTCTGCGCGCTTTGCATAAGCAGTTCGTCGGCGCTTTTCCTGGCAGTTCGCGCTCGAAAATTGCCTGATCTGTGCCGACTGTGGCACGGGGTGTGGCACGGGGGCTCAACGGACGATTCAGGATGGCTTCAGCCAGCGCTAGGTGCCCTGCTGTTTGGCTTGCTAGGGCCCCGCACAACAGAAAACGCCCCACCGGGGAGGCGGGGCGCTTCTGGGGTTACTACAGGGAGGAGAGATATATGTATCTCTGTATATGTGGATCCGTGGGAGGTGGGTGAGCCCTGTTTGTGCCGAGGGCGCCATTGTGGGAAGCAATGGGGCCATGTACGGCGCGGGACTCGACCTAAAAGCTTTGGTGCTGCTCCTTACGTCGACATCTCCACTTGAATCCTTGAACAGCGTACGAACATACGTGCGATTTGTGTGTGAGGCCGATCACAGAGATGTTTAACCGGTGCCAATGGCCCCTCGAGCGCTCCGCGATCACGGTCGCATACCCGGCTAAGTAGGCGGTAAACGGGTTGTTACGAGCGCCTCGCGGTAGCGTTCGGGCATGAAGAAGTCCCGGATAGACGCGGTTTTGGCGGAGCAGGGGCTGTTCCCGTCGCGCACGGCCGCGGCCGGCGCGGTGCGAGCCGGGGAAGTCCGGGTCGGCGCGGACGGGCCGATCGCCCTGCGGCCCAGCCAGCTGGTCGAGCCGGAGGCGATGCTGATCGTCGACGCCGGCCCGCGCTACGTATCGCGCGGCGGCATCAAGCTGGAGAACGCGCTCGACGCCCTGGGGATCGACGTCGCCGGGCGCGACTGCGTCGACGTCGGTGCCTCGACCGGCGGCTTCACCGACTGCCTGCTGCAGCGCGGCGCGCCGCGGGTCGCCGCGGTCGACGTCGCCTACGGCCAGATCGACGTGCGGCTGCGGGAAGATCCGCGGGTGACCGTGATCGAGCGCCTCAACGGCCGTGAGATGCTGCCTTCCGACCTGCCCTTCGCCCCCTCGCTGGCGACGGTCGACGTTTCCTTCATCTCCCTGACCAAGGTCCTGCCGGCGGTGGCGGGATGCCTGGAGCCCGGCGGCGAGGCGCTGGCGATGGTCAAGCCGCAGTTCGAGCTGGGCCGCAAGCGGGTCGGTCGCGGCGTCGTCCGCGACGCCGGCGACCGCCGCGAGGCGATCCTCGCGGTCGCCGAGGCCGCGGCCGAGATCGGCCTGCCGGTGCGCGGCGTCGCCTCGTCCGGGCTGCCGGGGCCGAAGGGGAACCGCGAGACCTTCGTCTGGTGCGGTGGCGACGGCCCACTGGTTCCCGACCTCGACGCCGCG
>DATBXZ010000175.1:0-2682 GCA_036513995.1 Solirubrobacterales bacterium
GATTAGCGGGGCCGGTGCGGTCGTGATCGAGAAGGGCGGCGAGAAAAAGAGGGAGAAACGCTCGTTCAGGCGCGCCGGCGGCATGTGCCCGCGCTGCGAGGGCAGGGGGTCCGTCACCGACTTCGACCTCTCCCAGCTGTACGACGACGGCAAGTCGCTCAACGAGGGCGCACTCACAGTCCCCGGCTACAGCATGGATGGCTGGTTTGGCCGCATTTTCAGGGGCTGCGGCTTCTTCGACCCGGACAAGCCGATCCGCAAGTTCACGAAGAAGGAACTCAATGACCTGCTCTACAAGGAGCCGACCAAGATCAAGGTCAACGACGTCAACCTGACCTACGAGGGCCTGATCCCGAAGATCCAGAAGTCGATGCTCGCCAAGGACAGGGAGGCGATGCAGCCGCACATCCGGGCGTTCGTGGACCGGGCGGTCACCTTTACCGCCTGCCCCGAGTGCGACGGCACCCGGCTCAACGAGGCTGCCCGCTCCTCCAAGATCAAGGGGATCAACATCGCCGACGCCTGCGCGATGCAGATCAGCGACCTGGCCGAGTGGGTCGGGGGTGTCGACGAGCCCTCGGTGGCGCCGTTGCTCAAAGCACTGCAGGGGGCTCTCGAGTCGTTTGTGGAGATCGGCCTCGGCTATCTCTCGCTCGACCGGTCGTCGGGCACGCTGTCGGGTGGCGAGGCACAGCGCACCAAGCTGATCCGCCAGCTCGGGTCGTCGCTGACCGACGTCACCTACGTCTTCGACGAGCCGACGGTCGGGCTGCACCCGCACGACATCCAGCGGATGAACGACCTGCTGCTGCGGCTGCGCGACAAGGGCAACACCGTGCTGGTCGTCGAGCACAAGCCGGAGGTGATCGAGATCGCCGACCAAGTCGTCGATCTCGGCCCCGGCGCAGGCACTGCCGGTGGCGAGGTGGTGTTCGAGGGCGGCGTCGATGGGCTGCGGGCCAGTGACACGCTGACCGGGCGGCACCTGGACGACCGCACCTCCTTGAAGCCGGCGGTACGGACATCGTCGGGAGCTCTGGAGGTGCGCGGCGCCGGCACCCACAACCTGCAGGACGTCGATGTCGACATCCCGCTCGGCGTGCTGGTCGTGATCACCGGCGTGGCCGGGTCGGGAAAGAGCTCGCTGATCGACGGCTCGGTGTCGGGACGGGATGGAGTGGTATCGGTCGACCAGGCGGCGATCAAAGGCTCGCGGCGGAGCAACCCGGCGACGTACACCGGACTGCTCGACCCGATCCGCAAGGCGTTCGCAAAGGCCAACGGCGTCAAGCCGGGGCTGTTCAGCGCCAACTCCGAGGGTGCCTGCCCCAGCTGCAACGGCGCCGGCGTCATCTACACCGACCTGGCGATGATGGCCGGCGTCGCCACTACCTGCGAGGAGTGCGAGGGGAAGCGGTTCCAGGCCGAGGTGCTCGGATACAAGTTAGGCGGAGTGGACATCAGCGAGGTGCTCTCGATGTCGGTCGTCGAGGCGGAGGAGTTCTTCGGCGACGGCGAGGCGCAGATACCGGCCGCGCACAAGATCCTCGACCGGCTGGCCGACGTCGGCCTCGGCTACCTCAGCCTCGGCCAGCCGCTCCCGACGCTGTCCGGCGGCGAGCGGCAGCGGCTGAAGCTGGCCACCCGCATGGCCGAGAAAGGCGACGTCTACGTCCTCGACGAGCCGACCTCCGGCCTCCACCTCGCCGACGTCGAGCGGCTGCTCGGATTGCTGGACCGTCTGGTCGATTCCGGCAAGTCGGTCGTTGTCGTCGAGCACCACCAGGCGGTGATGGCGCACGCCGACTGGATCGTCGACCTCGGCCCCGGCGCCGGCCACGACGGTGGCCGGGTCGTCTTCGAGGGCACGCCCGCCGACCTCGTCGCCGACCGCTCCACCCTCACCGGCGAGCACCTCGCCGCCTACGTCGGTGCCTGACCGGAGCCCTCGCGAAGGCCCCGCAGATTCCTGGTTGGTGGCAGTCCGCTTTGACGCTAAGTTGAGTGCATGGCCAAGCCCGGCTCGCATCCCCTCGCCGATGGCTCGCACCTCGCCCCCGTCGCCGGGCGGTCCCGGCGATCGTCGGCGCCCGCACGCGCTCTCGACGAGGCTCGCTCCGCGCTTGCATCCCGCCTCCGCGAGCGTCTGCCTGAGATCCAGGCGACTATCGCGACTCGCGTCTACGCGATCTCCGATCCCAGCGAGGTCGCCGATCCCGCTTACCTCCAAGCCCTCAACACTGCCCTCGCCGCCGCCGTCGAGTATCGGCTCGCCGTGCTCGGTGCAGGTGAGCGCCAGGCGCCGGCCGTTCCCGCGGTCCTGCTCGCGCAGGCCCGTCTGGATGCGCGCGATGGCGTTTCCCTCGACACCGTCTTGCGTCGCTACTTCGCCGGCAACGCCCTCTTCGGCGACTTCCTGGTCGAAGAAGCGGAGCGGGCCGACGTCTCGAACACGGTCCTTCGGCGACTGCTCGGCGCGCAGGCGACGCTCGGCGAACGCCTGATCGCCGCCGTCAGCGCCGAGCACGCTCGCGAGGCGGAGAACCGGCCCGGCAACTCCTCGGAGCGGCGCCGCGAGTGCGTCAGGAGCCTGCTTGCCGGCGAGCTGGTCGATCGCTCCGAGCTCGGATATGACCTCAATGCCCACCACCTCGCCCTGATGGCCAAGGGGGAGGGGGCACA
>DATBXZ010000176.1:0-2236 GCA_036513995.1 Solirubrobacterales bacterium
ACGAGATCCGCGGCAACCCGGCCGGGTTGCTGGCCCGCCTGCTGGGGCGGATCGACGCGCTGAAGGCGGAACGGGTCGGGCCGACGAGGCTGGAGCAGCGTGCCCGGGAGGCCGAGAAGACGGCCACGGATGGCGCCACGACCGAGGCCGCTCGCCGCGAGCTCGAGTTCGCCGAGCTCTACACGGCCCACGACCGCATCCTCGCCGGCGCCGGCAGCCTCGACCACGGCGACGTCTTCCTCGCCCTCGACTGCCTCTTCGCCGAACGCCCCGACGTCCGCCACGAGATCGCCAACCGCTTCGAACACCTGATGGTCGACGAGCTCGAGGAGACCACACCAGCTCAACGCGCGATCCTGACCGCACTCGCCGCCGACAACCCGAACCATCTCTACGTGCTGGAGGAAACGGGCCTAGGCGCGGCCTCCGAGGGGGAGTCCCCGAGCCCTTGGTTCCGTGACCTTCATCCCGAAGGTGACGTGGTCGTCTTGGAGCATCGCTTCCGCGAGCCCGCGGTCCGGTTCTGGAAGTGCTCGAACGAGCGCGCCCAGTCGCAGGCCGTCGCCCGCGAGGTCGAGCACCTGCTCGCCGGCGGCACCGACCCGCAACAGATCTGCGTGCTCGTCGCCGAGCCGGCCAGCCAGGGCGGCACCGTCGCGGCGGCGATGGAGGAGCGTGGCATCCCCTTCCACCTCTCCGGCCCCGCCGCCCTGTTCCAGCGGCCCGAGGTGCGCGACGCGATCGCCTGGCTGCGGGCGCTCGCCGACCCCGACGACTCGCCGGCGGTGGCGCGAGCGCTGACGCGGCCGCCGATCGAGCTGCGCCCCGGCGACCTGGCGCGGCTGACGACGATCGCGCGGCGGCGCAAGCAGGACATGGTCGCCGCCTGCGAGGCCGCCCTCGACAGCCCCCAGTTCCAGCCCGAGGCACGCGAGCGGATCCAGGCCTTCCTCAAGCTCTACAACGCCGCCTCGACGGCGATGGAGGAGCGCCGTGCCGACGTCTTCGTGCGGCGGCTGATCGAGCGGGTCGGCTTGCGCCGCCAGCGCCTCTTCGCCGCCCAGCCGGAGGTGGCCGAGCGCCTGCTCGGGCTCTCGCGGCTGGCCGAGCTGGCGACCGCCTGGGCGCGGCGCGAGCCGCACGGCTCGACCCGCGGCTTCGTCGCCTACCTCAGCGCCGTCGCCGAGGCCGGGGTCGAGCCCGCCGGCGGCGAGGAACCGCCCGCGCCCGCCTCCGTGCAGGGAATGGCGATGGACGCCGTCAAGGGAATCGGCTTCGACCACGTCTTCGTGCTCGGGCTCGAGAACGACGCCGACTGGAGCCGGATCGGCTGGCCGGCGCGCACCGGCCTCGTCCTCTCCCGGCTCGAGCGCGACGAGGAGGGCGAAGCGCGACCCTCTCGCTTCTACGAGGAGGCGCTGGCGGCGACTGCGGCAAGCGAGGAGGAGCACGGCGAGGAGCTCTTCGGCCCCGCCGAGGGGCTGCACGCGACCTACCGGACCCTGCGCGAGCAGGTGCTGGAGGCCTCCTGGCGGGCGGGCCGCGAGCTCTCCGAGCCGCGCCTGGACACGGCGATCGACGTCAACCGGGCGATCGCCCGCTACCTCGAGCTGCTGAAGCTGGCGGCACTCGCCCAGCGACCCGGCGACGAGCCGACGGCGGAGGCGATCGAGGCGGTCAACGGCCTGCTGCGCCAGGTCGCGACCACCGAGCAGCAGGCCGAGCTCGACGCCTCGTCGCTCGACTCCTACCTGCTCGACGCCGAAGACGAGCAGGGCCGCCGGCGCGAGCTGATCGCCGCCCGCGAGGAGCCCTCGCTGGAGGCCTTCCTACCGCGTCGCGGCGACGGCATGCTCAGCCTCTCCGCCTCCGACCTCAGCCTCTACCTGACCTGCCCGCTGAAGTACAAGTTCGCGCGGGTCTTCGGGATCCCGCAGGAGCCGACGATCAACCAGCGCTTCGGCATCCTCATCCACAACGTCCTCGAGCGCTTCCACAAAGAACCGCCGGAGAACCCCGAGGACGGGCTGCGGGTGCTGACCGGCCTCTTCGAGACCGGCTGGCGGCGCACCGGCTTCGGCGCGACCGACGACGAGCTGCAGTTCCGCGACCGTGCCCGCGAGGCGCTGCGCCTTTACTGGGAGCGCGAGCGGGTGGCCGAGGGGGAGCCGGTCTGGCTGGAGAAAAAGTTCGACTTCAAGGTCGGCGAGCACCACGTCCGCGGTCGCGTCGACCG
>DATBXZ010000177.1:0-3421 GCA_036513995.1 Solirubrobacterales bacterium
GAGGCCGCGGCCGGAGGCCACGTAGGCGGCCAGCGCCAGCGCCCCGACGGCCTTGATCGCCCCGGTCGAGAGGCTGCCTTCGCGCAGCGCCCGGGCGTGCCCGCGCCAGCCGCGCGGGGTCGAGGCCGCGGCGCCCTGGCCGAGCGCGTCGTCGAGGAAGCCGAGAAAGGCGATGCCCAGCAGATAGGGCAGCCAGCGCCGCAGAGCTGGGTCGAGCAGGTCGAGGTCGGCGCGGTCGTTGAGGAAGGCGAGCGGCGCCAGGGCGACCAGCGCCGCCGTCGCCAGCACCGCGCCGAGCGGGAAGGCGAGCTCGGCGCCGCGGTAGTTCTGCCGCACTAGGCCGGCGTCGCGCAGCCCTCGCGCCCCCGCCGGCAGCAGCCACAGGGAGAGCGCGATCGCCAGCGGGAAGCCGACCCAGTACACCTCAGCGACCCTGGGTCAGCAGGTCCGGCAGCAGCCGGTCGGCGCTGCCCTTGACCCCGAAGCTGCCCTCGGCGCCGAGCATCGTGAAGACCAGCGCCACCTGCCCGGCGGTCATCTCGACGTCGTCGACGCTGGAGAGATCGTTGCCCTGGAAGAAGGAGACCGAGGACGGTTCCGCGGTCGAGGTCTCGACCCCCGTCGCCGGCGTCCGCGTCGCCGTGACTCCGCTCAGCAGCGCGCTTTCGAGGGTGCCGGCGGTCGTCCGCTGCACCGGGCCCAGGTCCTGCGGCTGGTTGCGGACGACGATGACGCCGTCGAGGGCGCCGAAGCTGCCGCTGGCGCGGGAGAAGAGCTGGCCGCGGACGACTTCCGGCAGGGTGCCGCCGCGCACCAGCTGGCGGCCGACGCCGACGCCGAGCGCAGTCAGGGTTTCGGGGTTGTCGGCGACGTCGGCGAAGCGCGTCTTCGAGAGGTCGCCGGCGAGCCCTTCGAGATCGACCGGCTCGCGCACGACGCCGACCCCGACCAGCTTCGCCCCGGTCGGCCCGAGCGCTTCCTCGACCGCGTTCGTGTCTTCGCTCGGCAGCCCGCCGAGCGCGAGGATCGCGATCCGCTTTCCCTGCAGCCGTTCGCGGGTGAGGACCGGGTAGACGCGGTCGGCGAACTCGTTCGAGCGCCCCAGCTGGCCGTTCAGTTCGTCGCTCTTGGAGCGGGCGTCCTGGAGGTTGTTGACGAGGCTGGCCTCGAGGTTCTTGCGGGTGCTGGTCAGCGCGTCGCCGCCGAACTCGGCGCCGATCAGGATGCCGACCGCCAGTGCCAGGAACACGGCGATCAGCGAGGTGGCGTGGTAGCGGCCGCTGTAACCCATCAGCGGGCCAAGGCTAGATGGTCGTCCCGGCGCTCGCTAGACGCCGAGCCAGATGCGGATCTTCAGCCAGAACAGCTCGAAGATGTCGTTCAGCGCCGGCGAGGTGATGACGAGGATCGTCAGCAGGATCAGGAAGGCGAGGACGAAGAGGCCGACCGGGGCCAGGGCCGAGCTGGGGTTGTAGAGCCGGCTCACCCCCTTCGCGTCGACCAGCTTCTCGCCGATCCGCAGCCGGGTGAGGAAGGTCGAGGACATGCCGCCGCGCTTGCGGTCGAGGAACTCGATCAGGTTGAAGTGGGCGCCGACGCTGACGATCAGGGTCGCTCCCTTCTCGTAGGCCATCAGCATCGCCACGTCCTCGCTGGTGCCGGCCGAGGGGACGATGGTGTGCTCGAGGCCGGCCTCGAGCAGCCGCTCGCAGCCGGGGGCGCGGCCGTCGGGGTAAGCGTGGACGACCAGCTCGGCGCCGCAGGCCAGGGCGGCGTCGCTGGCAGAGTCCATGTCGCCGAGGATCACGTCCGGCCTCAGCCCCGCTTCCAGGACGCCGTCGGCGCCGCCGTCGACGGCGACGATCAGCGGCCGCACGTCGCGGATGTAAGCGCGCAGCGCCTTCAGGTCGCGGCGGTGGCGATCGCCGCGGACGACGATCAGCACGTGGCGGTCGCGGAAGGAGGCCTCGGTGTGGGGGAACTCGACGCTGCCGGTCAGCAGGTCGGTCTCCTGGCGCACGTGGGCGACCGTGTTCTCGGCGAACTCGGCCAGCGCCTCGTCGATCCGCTCGCGCTGTTCCTCCAGCTGGCGTTCCAGCTCGGTGGCGCCGAGGACGCGGCCGCGCAGCACCTCCCGCTCGCCGATCTTGACCGCGCCGCCGTCGATCCGCAGCGTGTCGCCGTCTTCGAGCAGCTCGAAGAGGCCGGCGCCGGGGGCGTCGACGAGGCGCACCCCCTCCCGCGCCAGCATCAGCGGACCGGCGTTGGGATACTGGCCGTCGGAGGAGGGCGAGGCGTTGAGGACCGCGGCGACGCCGGCTTCGATCAGCTCCTCGGCGGCGATGCGGTCGATGTTGACGTGGTCGATGACGGCGATGTCGCCGGGGCGCAGGCGCTTGACCAGGTGCTTGGTCCGCTCGCCCAGCCGGGCGGTCCCTTCGACCGGCGCTTCCGGGCGCACGCCGTTGCGACGGCCGAGCAGCGCGGGAAGGCGACGGCGACTGGTGGTGGCCACCCGCCCAGGTTAGGCCACAGAACCGGCGCCCGGCAAGCCTGAAGGCGGCCTGACCAAGCAGAGCAAGGACGCAGTAAGCGAAGTGTGCTTCCGCACACGAGCGACCGAGGACGCCGCCATGCGCGGGTCAGGCCGCCTTCAGGAGCTCGCGTGCGTGCTGGGTTGCCGCCTTATCGGAGCGCTCGCCACCGAGCATGCGGCGGATCTCCTCGACGATCCCCTCGCCGTCGAGGCGATCGACGGTGGCCAGGGACTCGCCCTCCACGACCCGCTTTTCCAGTCGAAAGTGGACGTCGGCGAGTGAGGCGACCTGCGGCAGGTGGGTGATGCAGACGACCTGGCGCCCCCTGCCGAGCGCCTTCAGCCGCTCGCCCACCACCCGCGCCGTGTTGCCGCCGATGCCGGCGTCGATCTCGTCGAAGACGAGGGTGCCTGCACTGGCGGCCTGGCCGAGGCCGCTGAGGGCCAGCATCACCCGCGAGAGCTCACCGCCGGAAGCCGCGTCGCGCAGCGGCGCCGCCTCGATCCCGGGATTGGGAGCGACGCGCAGCTCGACCGTCTCGCGGCCACCGGCGCCGTAGCCGTCGGGGTGCGGCTCCAGCATGACCTCGAGCGTGGCACCGGCCATCGAGAGCTTCTCCAGCTCGGCGGCGACCCGCTCCTCCAGCGGGCGGGAAGCGTCGGCGCGCCCGGCGCTGAGCCGCTCGCCCAGCTGCCGGCGCCGCTCCTCGGCCTCGGCCAGCGCCGCGGCGGCCTCGGCCCCGCGCACCTCGGCGCCCTCCAGCCGGGCGATCTCCGCCCGGCAACGCTCTGCGTGCTCGAGCACGGTCTCGACGCTGCCGCCGTGCTTGCGCTCGAGCCTGTCGATCGCCTCCAGCCGCTCCTCGATCGCCAGCAGCGCCGCCG
>DATBXZ010000178.1:0-5354 GCA_036513995.1 Solirubrobacterales bacterium
CGGCAGAACGCGCACCGCCACCGTCCCACCCTCGACCGAGACGACGACGTCGTCCTTCGCCCACCCCGGCAGAGCGCCCCGTGCCGCCTCGGCGGCCGAACCGCCCGAGGCCAGCGCCAGCGCCCCCGCCTCGGCGGCGCCGTCGGCGAGCGTCATCGCGTAGCCGGCGGCGAGCAGTTGCAGCGCGACCATCGCGGCGAGCAGCAGGGCCGGCAGCGCCGCCACCAGCTCGATCGATGCCTGTCCTGACGTGCCTGGTCGGCGTATATCGGCGTCCTCGGTCGCTCGCGTGCAGAGCACGCCACGCTCCCTGCGTCCTCGACTTGCTTGACCATGCACGTCAGGCCCCTCCGGGGTCCAGGCTCGCCCGGGCGCCGACCATCACCCGTGGCAGGCCGGGGAATAGGCGCGGCACCGGCACCCGTACCGAGACCTCGCCGGCGTCCTCCACTTTGGCCCCGTCCCGCAGCGACGGCGGCAGCGCCCGCCGCGCCGCCGCCGTCGCTTCTCCTCCGACCAGCGCCGCCCGCGCCCCGGCCCGGGCGGCCACGCTCGCCGACCACAGCGCCTGGCCGGCGAGGGCGATCTGGACGGCCACCAGGAACGCCAGCAGCAGGAACGGGACCACGGCGACCAGCTCGACCGACGCGGTCCCACCCTCCTCGTGGCCTGCGCTGCTGACGGTCCTTGGCGGCACCGGCGAACCGTCCCAGGCAAACCCGCACGCGTGGCGCGCACAGCCTCACGATTCGGTCAGAGCTCTCCTACGTCAGTAGGTATTCGCCTCGATCCAGATCCGCCAGATCGCCGCCACCGAGGCGCCGAGCAGGAGGATCCAGAGCAAGGTGCCGCCGCCGCTCGCGAAGAGCTTGTCGGTGCCGGCGATCAGCAGCGCGATCATCCCGAAAGCGCCGTAGAAGATCGCCCGGCGGCCGTCGCTCAGCGTCGCCAGGGTCAGCTGGTTCTGGCGGCTGAGCGTGTAGAGCATCCAGGCGATACCGGCCAGGAAGCCCATCGTGATCGCGGTGAAGACCGCGTCGACGACGTTGCCGCCGTGGGGCGCGAAGGCGACGCCGAGCGCCAGGACCATGACGATGGCTGCGTTGCGGACGTTGCGCACAAATCCAGTGTACGCCGGCTACTTGCTGGTCATGGCGATGATCCCGACCACGACGATGCCCACTGTGGAGACGAGCGCCAGGCAGGCCGCCAGAGCGGCGCCGGCAGCGGCCAGGGGGCGTTCGTTGCGGCTGAGGTCGGCGAACCGCGCCACCCCCCAGATCGCGACCGAGAAGACGAAGGTGACGCCGAGCCCGGCGGCCACCGAAGCGGCCACCGTCTCCAGCAGCTCCCTGCCTTCGACCAGCGTCGCCAGCGTCATCCGCTCGAGGCCGCGACCGGGGCGCCGCGCTCGGCCCGGCGCGCGAAGACGGCGACGATCAGCGCCAGGGAGGCGAGGGTGACCACGACCGGGCCCAGGGCGCTGGTGCCGAAGACCCGCGTCAGGCCGTAGGCGAGCGCCCCGATCGCGGCTGCCGCCGGCAGCGTCAGCACCCAGGCGAAGACGATGTTGCCGGCCACCCCCCAGCGCACGGCCGAGAACCGTTTGGCGGCGCCGGCGCCCATGATGCCGCCGTTGATGACGTGGGTGGTCGAGAGCGGGAAGCCGAAGTGGGTCGAGGCGAGGATCACCGCCGCCCCCGCCCCCTGCGAGGAGAAGCCCTGGGCGGCGTCCATCTTGATGATCCGGGTGCCGGTCGTTTTGATGATCCGCCAGCCGCCGCTGTAGGTGCCGAGCGCGATCGCCGTCGCCGCCGAGGCGATCACCCAGAGCGGCGGGTCGGCGCCGGCGGCGAGGCTGCCGTTGGCGATCAGCGCCAGCGTAATCACGCCCATCGTCTTCTGGGCGTCGTTGGTCCCGTGCGCCAGCGCCAGCAGCCCCCCGGAGACGATCTGCCCGTACTTGAAGCCGCGGGTCACCGTTCCCGGCCGCTGCTTCCCGACCACCCGGTAGATCAGCCCGATCGAGAGGCCGGCGACCGCGAAGGCGAGGACGGGAGCGACCAGCGCCGGGATCAGCACCTTGCCGACTAGCCCTTCGGCGATCACCGCGTCGAAGCCGGCGGCGGCGATCGCGGAGCCGACGACGCCGCCGATCAGGGCGTGCGAGGAGCTCGAAGGCAGACCGAAGGACCAGGTGATCAGGTTCCAGGCGATCGCCCCGATCAGACCCGCGAAGACGATCGTCGGCGTAATCACGTCGGCGTTGACGACGTCGTTGGCGACCGTCGCCGCGACCGAGATCGAGATGAAGGCGCCGGCGAAGTTGAGCAGCGAGGCCAGTGCGATCGCCACGTGCGGCCGCGCCGCCCCGGTCGAGATCGAGGTGGCGACGACGTTCGCCGTGTCGTGGAATCCGTTGGTGAAGTCGAAGGCGAGCGCCGTCCCCACGACGATTACGAGGATGACGTCGGAGCTCATGTGACGCCAGGGGCCGTCACGAGTTCTTGATGACTATGCCCTCGAGTATCTGGGCAGCGGTCTCGGTCGCGTCGATCGCGTTCTCGAGCACGGCGAACATGTCCTTCCAGCGGATCACCACCATCGGGTCGATCCCGTTGGAGAAGAGCGAGGCGACGGCGTCGCGGGAGATCCGGTCGCCCTCGTTCTCGAGCCGGTGGATCTCGATCCAGTACTTGTCGAGGTCCTTGAACTCCGGCAGGTGCTCGAGGCCGGCGGCGAGCTGCTCGCAGGCGGCAACCAGGACTTTGGTCAGTGCCCCCGCCTGCTCCATCGTCGCCTCGATCTTGTAGAGGCCGAGGAAGTCGGCGGCCTCCTCGGTGAAGTCGACGATGTCGTCCATCTGCGTCGCCAGGCCGTAGATGTCCTCGCGGTCGATCGGCGTCACGAAGGTCGTGTTCAGCCGCCTGATGATGTCGTGGGTGATCCGGTCCCCCTCCTGCTCGGCCTGGACGATCTGGCTCGAGAGCCCCCCCTCGTCTGGCCACCGATTCATCATCTGGTCGAGCAGGCGGGCCGCCTGCACGGAGTTCTGTCCCGCCTCGATGAAGAGGTCGAAAAAGGTCTGATCGCGGGGAAGAAGCGAGAAGCGCGCCAAGGGCCGCATCCTAGTGGCGAATGGACCGGCCTGGAGTGGCGTCAGCCGGTCGCCGTGGCGAGCTGTTCGGCGGCGCGAGCGGCATGTCGCTCGCGCAGCTCCTCCTGAACGCTGCGCCGCTCCTCCGCGGGGACGACGGTGCGGGTCCAGTGGCCCTCGACATCGAGCTCCCAGGCGTTGGCGGTATCGGCGAAGCAGCGCTCGAGGACGTCGAGGATCTCCGCCCGCAGCTCCGCGTCCTCGACCGGGACGACCAGCTCGACGCGGCTGTCGAGGTTGCGCGGCATCAGGTCGGCGGAGCCGATCAGGACCCGGGTCTCGGCGCCGCGCTGGAAGCTGTAGACGCGCGAGTGCTCGAGGAAGCGGCCGACGATCGAGACGACCCGTATGTTCTCCGAGAGGCCCGGCACCCCGGGCCGCAGGCAGCAGATCCCGCGCACGTTGAGGTCGATCCGCACCCCCGCCCGCGACGCCTCGTACAGAGCCCGGATGCAGCCGGCGTCGACCAGCGAGTTCATCTTCAGGGCGATCCGCGCCTCTTCGCCGGCCACGTGGGCGGCCACCGTGCGCTCGATCTCCTCGACGATCCGATCCCGCATCGTCGTCGGCGAGACCAGCACCTTGCGGTAGGCGGCTGGGCGGCCGTAGCCGGTGAGGAAGTTGAACATCTCGGCAACGTCGGCGCCGATGTCGGGGTCGGCGGTGAAGAGGCCGAAATCGGTGTAGAGGCGGGCCGTCTTCGGGTGGTAGTTGCCGGTGCCGATGTGGACGTACTCGCGCACCCGCTCGCCCTCGCGGCGGGCGACCAGGATCGCCTTGACGTGGGTCTTCAGGCCGGGAATCCCGTAGACGACGTGGACGCCCGCCTCCTCCAAGGACTTCGCCCAGTGGATGTTGGCCTCCTCGTCGAAGCGTGCTTTCAGCTCGACCATGCAGACCGCCTGCTTGCCGCGTTCGGAGGCGCGGATCAGCGACGGCACCAGCGGCGAGTCGTCGCTGGTGCGATAGACGGTGTGCTTGATCGCCAGCACGTCGGGGTCTTCGACCGCCTGCTCGACGAAGCGCTCGACCGAGCTGGAGAAGGAGTCGTAGGGATGGTGGACGAGCAGGTCGCCGCGACGGATCGCCGCGAACATGTCGACCGGCTCTTCGTCCTCGCCCTGCAGCCGCGGCCGCGTCACCGGCGACCAGGGCGCGTAGCGCAGCTCGGCGTGCCCGGGGACGTCGGCGATGTCGTTGAGGTCGCCGAGGTCGATCAGGCCGTCGACGTCGTAGACCTCGCGATCTTCGAGCCGCAGGGCGCCGATCAACTGCTCGCGCAGCTTCGAGTTCATGCCGGCGGCAATCTCCAGCCGCACGACCTCGCCGAAGCGGCGGCGGCGGATCTCGTCCTGGACCGCCTGCAGCAGGTCGTCGGCCTCGTCGGAGACGGTGAAGTCGGCGTCGCGGGTAACCCGGAAATAGCCGTGGTCGATCACCTCGGTGCCGGGGAAGAGCAGGTCGAGGTTGGCGGCAATCGCCTCCTCCAGCGGCACGAAGGACTTGCCGTCCTCCCCCAGCGGCAGGAAGCGGCCGAGCAGCTCCTTCGGGACCTTGACGCGGGCGATGATCTCGGTGCCGCTGTCGGGGTCGCGCAGCAGCACCCCGAGGCTGAGCGAGAGGTTGGAGATATAGGGGAAGGGACGGCCGAGGCCGATCACCAGCGGCGTCAGCGCCGGGAAGACCTGCTCATGGAAGCGGACATCGATTTCGCGACGCTCCTCCGCGCTGGCGGTATCGAGGGTGACGACGCGGATCCCCTCCTCCTCCAGGGCAGGGCGCAGGACGCCGCCGAAGCAGGAGTTGAGGCGCCGGTCGAGTTCCAGCACCCGGGCCTGGATCGCATCGATCTGCTCGCTCGGGGCGAAGCCATCGGGGCCGCGGGCGTCGATTCCGGCGTCGAGCTGGTCGAAGAGGCCGGCGACCCGGACCATGAAGAACTCGTCGAGGTTGGAGGCGTAGATACCGCAGAAGCGGAGCCGCTCCAGCAGTGGCACCGCCGGGTCCTCGGCCAGTTCCAGGACCCGTTGGTTGAAGTCGAGCCAGGAGAGCTCGCGATTGAAGTAAAGAGCGGGATCGTCGATCCGGCCATCGTACTGAGGCACGGTGGGCGCTCCCAGCGGCTCAGGCGGCCTGAGCGAAGCCCTGCCGCCCGCTCTCGGCGGCGGGCTCGCCGAGAGCGCGGCGGTAGCCGGCG